>CALZJD010000204.1 GCA_945787795.1 Thermodesulfovibrionia bacterium
ATTATAGCAACTCTTTTGGAGATGACCCATACTTTTATATATTTTTCATAGCTGTTATAGACGGGCAATTATCAGCTTCAAACAGTTAATATATAATTCATGAAATCACCCGAACTATTGGCCCCTGCGGGCAATTTTGAAAAGCTTGAAACAGCTCTGCACTACGGTGCTGATGCAGTTTATATGGGGATATCCGGGTTGAGCCTCAGGGCCAAGGCCGATAACTTCACTTCAAAAGAACTTCAGCAGGCTGCCGGACTGGTCCGCGAGAAGGGGAAAAAACTGTACATAACGGTTAATATCTTTCCACATAACAGGGACATTGCAATTATTAAGCACCACCTCCAGGAACTGAAAAACATAAGGCCTGACGGGATTATTATTTCTGATCCCGGAGTACATGAACTTGCCATGGAAATTGTTCCCCAAATTCCGGTGCACATAAGTACCCAGGCAAACATAACGAATTACAGGGCCGCAAAATTCTGGGAGAAACTGGGTGCAAAGAGGCTGGTGCTTGCCAGGGAACTCTCTCTCGATGAGATTAAAGAAATACGTGACCATGTTTCATTGGAACTTGAATGCTTTGTCCACGGAGCCATATGCATATCATATTCAGGCAGATGTTATATCAGCAGCTTTTTAACAAACAGGTCAGGCAATCTTGGGGAGTGTACCAACTCATGCAGGTGGAATTATACATTAATGGAGGAGATGCGGCCTGAGCAACGACACCCTGTGTATGAAAACGACAGGGGGACGTATATCCTGAGTTCCCGGGACCTGTGCATGATCGGGCATCTTGACAAGCTGGCTGATGCCGGTGTTGACAGTTTCAAGATCGAAGGGCGAATGAAAGGTATAAACTATGTTGCCGGCGTGGTAAAGATCTACAGGGAAGCTTTGGACCAGCTTAAGCAGGGAACATATGCTGTTAATGATCAGTGGATCAGGGAACTGTCAATGTTTTCAAGCAGGGGGTACACGACAGGCATGTTCTTTGGCAAACAGCCTGATAAAGATTACAATCATGATGAACATAATAAATATACAATGAGCCATGAGCTTGTGGGTATTGTTAAGGCGCTGGATAACGGTAATGCTCAGGTGGCACTGAGAAACACGCTCAAGCTTGGCGACACTATCCAGTTTCTGTCCCCCGGCATTGAAAACAGATCTTACGAAGTAAGCAAGATATTCAGCAATGAGGGACTGCCCATTGAATCCGGCAGAAACGAAAATATTATTATGATCCCTTCAGAGCCGGGAGTCAGGGCAAAAGACCTGGTAAGAAGGCCTGTCAACTCCTGAAGTATTTCTGTAAATTCATAGCACTATTTTACTTTTCCAATGTTTCCTGCGATTTCAGTCCATCCGCAGCTTTCTGCTATATTTGTACTACAACCTAGTGCACAATTAGCAATCTATCATGTTACCGCCCTCGTAGGTCGGTGTTATATAGATCAAAGCCATCTCGAAGATACTCTCTAATACCGACTTATCTTCAAAATGGATGAGGTTTCCAGAGTATCACTATATCTAAATTATCAATGGTTCGCAAAGACTCTGAAGTTGAGTATAAATATCTGTAATCAATTATTCTGATGAATAAGAATGTTGAGGATTACATCATGCTATTGAGAAGCGGTGTTGGGTTGAATATTGATGTTTACCAGTAGAAAAAGTGAATACAGCTTAAAGATATATTGTGCATAGTAATATCTATCATCACTCTATTGTTTTAAATCTTGCTTTACTTTCTTAAACATTGACATTGCCAGTCACGGTTAAATTAAATTTTACGTTTGAGGTGATAGTTTTCAGCTGTTGTTGGGTGTTTTGAGATTTCGGGTGTCTAGTCTATTTAAATATATACCTATAGCATTGGCATTATTTAGTAATCCTTCTTCTGTCATAACTTTGAAGTAAAATTCACACTGAAAACAGGCTGATTGGGATTTTTTCCTACAATGATTGTCCATAACAACCCAGCAAATTCTTCCTCCGTTGATGCCGCCATTCAATCCATTCGCATTAAATTCTTTTTTTACTGGACACACCATACATTCACTTGCATGATGAGACAGTAGATTATCACTACACTGTATAAATTCCCAACAGTTAAGTTTATGTTCCATTGCAATATCACATTACTTCGAACATATTGTTTGTTATAAAAGGCAGAGCCATACCTGACCCTGCCTCCCCCCACTAGTATTCACTCTCATTTATACAAAGAAGCTATTTCTTGATATGCATCATTTAATATCACTAAGTAAAATTGAATTAAGGTCAATGAATGAAATGACAATTCGGTTTTGAGTAATTATCGCCTTCTATTATGTCCCGTAATTTTGCACCGGTATATCTAGATTTCTTTATCTTCTTCAAAGCGAAATCGGAGTCTACGAGAGAAGGCCGCACATCGTTAAAAGAATGCTCGACAGCCTCAATATATGCAATTTCTCCCGGTGACAAGTTAAGCTTCATTATTTTCCCCGAGTTTGATATATTAACAACATGTTCTCCGATGCAAACATCGACAAAAAAGAACCCTCCTGAAATAGATTTACCGACAATCTGATGGTTTAACCAGACTCCCGGCGGACTTATTTTATCCTTTATTAAGGGTTGAGATGATATTCGATAAAAATATATTCTCCCTTGCTCCTCATCTAAGTTTGGTAATTTATTATTAACCTCATCGTAAGTAATCTGCTGAGGCATTGCTGTTGCACTACCATGCAAAAAAACAACAACATGAAACAGAACTATAATATTTATCAATACACTTTTCATGTTTCCTCCTTGCCGTCCTTTCCCCGTAGCCATGTCTCCTCAAAAGGAAAGCTTCCTCTCATAAAACATTAACCATATAATTAATCTAAATCATATTCATTTAGATTTGTAGTCCTATTTATGGAGGATAAAAGGAGGGTGAAAAATAGTTATTTTTTTATGGACGTAAGATAAGTCTTCAGGTTGATTCTTTTACTGTAAATCCCCAATTTCTTCCTTATGTTTTGCCGGTGACTTTTGACCGTTGTTAGAGATATATTTAAAATTTCCATTATATCCTTGTCTTGTTTACCATCCTTTATAAGGTCAGCAACCTGAATCTCTTTTGGCGTAAGACCTAAGTATTTAGATGACAACTTAAATGAAAAAGGAGAGATAATCTCATTCAAATTTGATTCCAGGATATTCAGATAAGCAAGGTCCTCTGACATGGATCTGTTTCTCTTTAATTTTAATATGTATGGCTGAATCAACTGTTTCACGTTGGATAAAATATTTTCTTCCATTTCTGTCTTATCCTTCTCCCGCTGCGATAACAAAACTTTTAATGCAGTATTGATTTCCTCAAGTTGTTTTAATGATTCCGTAAACCAGTTTACGATTCCCTAACACAAAAAAACCCGGTGAAATCTCTACAGGAAATGTTGTACCATTTTTTTTCCTGTGATAGCGAAGAGGAATTGGTAAAATCTTTCCTTCATGTATTTCAGCAACAGACTCGACTGTTTTTTCTACCTCTGCTGAAATGTCTGTAAGCTTTAATTGCAGAAATTCTTCCTTACTATACCCGTAAAGATGTAAAGCAGTTTTATTTACATCTATACACCGGTAAGTTTCTGCATCAAAGATTACAATAGCATCTAATACATTAGCGAAAAGTTGCCGATATTTGTCCTCGCTTTCCCAAAGCTTCTCCATTACTTTTTTGTATTCAGTTATATCTGTGTAGTAACCGATACATTCAATTGGATTTCTATCGTTATCTCGCATGACTTTTAGCTCATCATGAACCCATCTGTATGAACCATCCTTATGAAGAAACCGGTAATCATGGGAATGATAGTCATTCTTTAGTAAGTTATCCAGATCGGCAATGACTTGCTGCTTATCTTCAGGATGTATGCTATCTACCCACTTATTTGAATTCTCAATAAATTCACTCGCCATATAGCCAAATACTTCTTTGATATTTTCACTTATAAACGTAGCTGCCCAGTTTCCTCCATACTCACAGGTATAAATTACAGCAGGACCGTTATTCAGTAATAATTCCAGCCTTTCAATTTTTTTTATAAACTCTGACTCTGGCAGGTTTTGCGGTACTTCCCGGCATGGACTTTTTAATTTAGAATCTTGTCGTCTTACATTATTTGATTGATTAATTAGTTGTGCTTTTGTTTTTCTTTTATTTGTCATATTTCCATTCGTTAAAAATAAATTATGTGAAATATGTAAACCTTTTTTATATTATATCACCTCAAATCCACGACACAATGGTAGAAATTCATTTAAGTCATACGGAAGAAATTATGCAATTCGAAGCATAATTGATATCGCTTATAACATGCGACTACCCAATAATATTCAGAGCAGTGTGACTTTACTGACTAAGGGGGAAGTCAACGGAAGCCAGTCTCACTCCATTTCGTTGATAATTCTGATAAATGTTTAAAAATCAGGAGATTTGAGGATCATTGATTTTTAGATAGAGTCTGCAATTTCAGGCGCATACTAAAAATCATTTATTTAGATGTATTAACCAAAAGATTAACTATCGCAGAATGGTAGCACCATGGTCGCAGATAATAAGGGAACATACAGAAAATACAGAACAGAAAATTTGTTTTAAAAAATGAAAAGTTGGCCCAACCCATTGCTAGAGAACCTTTTTTTTAATTTGTCTGCTCCGCTCTTTCACGCCGATAACAGGGGTTAAATCCCCTTGGGGACGCCAGAAATAGTACAGGGATGAATCCCACGTGGTTCATTCCCTTTTTTATGCTATGCGATAGCAGATTGGTAGCACAAAACTAATCAATGAACCTGGAACTTCCTGATAACACCCGCTTGAAGTATTCATAAAGGACATTTTTTAAGATTTTCACTTTTGTGCGTCGCGGAATAAGCTGTAATATTTTCATGAAAGATGGCTTGATATATTGTATATTGCAAGGTATACTTTCAATATGCATACTTATATAAGTCGGAAAATTGAATCGGATGTACAGAAAAACCTCAAAGATTTTCCGGTAGTGGCAATCCTGGGTCCCCGCCAATGCGGCAAGTCCACTCTCGCAAAACGGATTGTTTCCTCAAGAAAAAAATCAGTATATCTTGACCTGGAACTCGAATCAGATCTGAGAAAGATCAAAGACCCTGAACTGTTTTTGTCAGGACACGAAGATAAACTTGTGTGTATGAATGAAATTCAGAGAATGCCTGATCTTTTCACGTCATTGAGAGGAATCATTGACCGGAAGAGGAAGAACGGCAGGTTTCTGATTCTGGGTTCGGCATCAAGAGACTTGATACGTCAGAGTTCCGAAACCCTTGCGGGCAGGATCTGCTTTATGGAACTAACACCTTTTCTTTTTTCAGAGGTTTCAAATGCCGGAAAGTCCGATGTAATGAAGTTATGGTCGAGAGGAGGATTCCCTGAAAGTTTTCTCTCGAAATCCAACCAATCGAGTGCAACATGGCGGGAGAGCTTTATCAGGACGTTCCTTGAAAGAGACATTCCTCAGCTGGGATTTAACATACCCGCCCAAATACTGAGACGTCTCTGGACCATGCTTGCACATTCCCATGGACAGGTATTAAACAGCTCCAGACTTGGAGAGGCGATAGGAGTAAGCCACACAACAATCCGCTCTTACCTCGAAATACTGGAACAGACGTTCATGCTCAGGCTTATTCAACCATTTCATGCAAATGTCAAAAAAAGAATTATTAAGTCGTCAAAAGTATATGTCAGGGATTCAGGCATACTTCATGCTCTTTTGGGGATAGAAAACAAAAATGATTTATTCGGGCATCCAGTATTCGGCTGTTCCTGGGAAGGATTTGCACTGGAAAATATTATATCTGCACATCCAATGCATAGTCCGTACTTTTACCGCACCTCATCAGGGGTTGAAATAGATCTCGTGCTGGAAAGGGGCATAAAAAGGATTGCCTTCGAATGTAAGGCATCAAAGAGCCCTACACTATCAAAAGGGTTTTACCAGGCATTAAAAGATTTATCCATCGACCGAGCCTATGTTATATCTCCTGTCGATGAGCAGTATCCGATAAAAAAGAGTGTTATAGTAGCACCACTTCATATGTTTATCACTTAATTCGTAAATTCAGCAAATTTAAAAAGCCACTAACTTGCGATCACGATGTTATCATTCTCGTAGTCCGGTGTTCTGTTTATAGTGTGATCTGCCAGAGAACCTTTTTTTAATTAACAACTCCGCTCGTTCACGCCGATAACAGGGGTTCAAATTCCCTTGGGGAGAACAACATGGCAATGAGGTTTTTAAAAACTGGGAAGATTGTTAATGCTCTATTTAAATTGATATAAATCTGCTACGAATAATTAACTCCTTTTGAAACTGAGTTAATATATATGGTCATTTGTATGGAGGAGTTAATTATAACTATAACCGGCTTGCAGGAACCTTCACACTGAAGCTGCTTTCATGTATGGCCGGTTTCTGACCATTCCTGATAATGCTTCCGGCTATTTCGTAAAAGCTCACGCTCGACAAACTGTCTTTTCTGTTCTTCAGAAATTCCGCCATCTTGTTGATCGAATTGATCAGGACCCGATCGTACGGCACAAAACCATAATTCTCCAGGGGAAGGCTCAGGTAATTGTCTGCGACAGACTTCACAATATTGCCGACCTCTTTTTCCCTGTCTTCCCTGACCATATTAATAATGGTCTTGATCTTCAGGCTTTCAAGGTAGGCATTGAGGTCTCTTTCATACTGTTCATCGATATTTTTCAGAGAATCTTTAAGCTTTTCCATTGAATCAATGTTCTCACCCGAAATTGCAGAACTGGCAAGCCTGACCAACTCTTTTGCCTGCGGTTCATCTCTGAAGACCTGCATTAATCCCCTGTATAAACTGGCCTTTATAAATCCATAGGCATTCTGGATTGACGTTATCTGTGGAGTCAAAACGCAAATTCTATTCGGAGCAAAAAGAAAAAAGTCCATGGTTGTAAATGAGGCGCCTGCTCCAAGATCAAGTACTATAAAATCAGCTTTCAGTTTTTTCAGGTGATTAAAGAGACGG
>CALZJD010000205.1 GCA_945787795.1 Thermodesulfovibrionia bacterium
TAATGAGCTGCCATTCAGTCGTACAGAACCGCCTGAAGGCAGCTGGGTTAACGTATAGATGATCTGGTCTGGGCTGTTATCCGGATCGGTTGTTTGCAACTCTGCTGATGTAATAGTTCTGGTAGACTCTTCCGGGACATTCAGTGGTGCATTCGTTACTACTGTCGGCGGATCATTGTCAGCAGTAATATTAATAGTGACACTATTGCTTCCTTCCTCTGATGATGCATCTCCGGTCAGACCCGGATCAGTTCCGGTATTGCCCTGATCATTGACAGTGACTGTAAAGGTGGTGCTGGCGCTCGGGGTGTCAGAACCGTTCAGATAGGTGATCGTGCCCGTGCCTGCACCGGTAAGCAGAGCATTGATCTCGTCAACAGTTCCTGAAATGACAACTGTACCCGTGCCATTACCGCTGTTTATGGTCACTCCTGAATCACCTTCAGAAACGGTAACAGTTCCTTCGCCTACGGACAGGGTTGCCAGCAGATCCGAACTTGCCGCATCAACGTCGCTGACACTGAACCTTAACGGGCCATGGATATTCAGAGCTGTCTGCTCGGTTGCACTGAGTGCGCTTCCCGGGGCGGTCACAACAGGTGCGGTGTTAAAATCGCTATTTTTTACCGTGAGCGTAAAGCCATCGAGTATTTCAGGTCCATTGTCAAAGGCAACATTTGCTCCTTCAAAGAATATCGAGGCTGAGGCGTCACCGATATCGAGCACTCCGGTCGGGTCTGATATGGTCACGACATCAAGGGCAAAAATGTCCCATTCGGTAACTGCTATACCTACCCCGCCGTTGTTATTACCGACTGAATCGGCAGATTCAACGGAAAGGAGAATTGTCCCCTCGCTAAGTGTGCGGCCGCCGATGGTGACAGTCTTCTCCACAATATCTATGCCATAAAGTTTTTGGTTTATATTAATGTTCGTGTCTGCCCCATGGAGCAGGATACTGTCGACCCCCTGGCTGGTGCCGAGTCCTCCCGGCTCAACATTATCGGTCTCGTACAACCACACATCCGATTCCTCACTGCCACCGTTGCGGGTAAAGAGGAAATCGCCGGCCTGAAGGGTCACGCCGCCCACGTCAGTGTTTTTTTCGATGAGTGTGAGCCCCTGGATCTGGGGGCCGGAACCCAAAGGGTCCTTGAGCAGCAGGATGAAGGTACCGGAAGAGTAGTTTCCATCGGTGTCGGGCCGGAAAAGGATGACGTCAGATGTATTCACGCCTGTCAGTAGGCCGTAGTCCCCGGCCTGGCCCGCCATAAGAATATCACCTTTTTGGAGTGCAAAGTTTGAGGAACCTATGTTCACGCTATTGCTGACATAATGGACTGCATTCACATTGAGAGCGCCAGCGAAATTCTGTAAATCAAAGACATTCTGAAAAGTGCCATTTGTGTTTGGAGTAGGTGTAAATGAGAGGTTCGGGTCACTCATCTGCATTAAATCTCCCTTTTCCCAGCTATCAACTCCCGTCTGCCCGCCAGCGACTACGTCATTGTCTGTTGTAAGCAGGAGGGGACCAATAGACATTTGCATATTCCAGTTTATGTTGTTATTCCCGATGGAATTCGTGGGATTAACAGGCGCACCGAGCGAGGAATTGGACCATGACGCATTGACATAATCAATAGCCTGAACAGCAAGGGGATCCACGTTCAGGAACCATTCGCTGCCGGGAAGATTTGAAGTCAGGGTGAGCAGTTCTCCCGGAGCTCCCTGCAGTGTGAGGGTGCCGCCAGGATCAATTGTGGTTCTCCCCCCTGCCTCAAATGTCAGCGTGTCAGCACTGGTAACCTCTTTGACCAGGTTATGAAATGTTGTATTGTTAGTGAACTCAAGGGTCTGCGCAGTTCCATCCAGGTTTACCGTTCCGCCATTAGGATTGAAGGTCCCTCCTTCCCGTACGAAATTGCCGCTGATATACATTGTACCGCTCGTCGCAGTAAACGATCCGTTCTCAATTTCCAAAGATCCGTTAATATCAAAGGTACCGCTGCCGCCATCAACAGTTCCACTACTATTCATTTTCGGTGTTGTTACATCTCCACCCGGTACATATTTCTGACCGTTCGGTACGTACAACTCGGTATCAATGCCTGATACCGTCAGATTATTACCGCTTACATCAAAGAGAATATTTGTATTTGGCACTCCGCCACTGGCTGCAAGCATATCAGTATTAGTTGTCCCTGAAAAATTATTATCATAGATTCGCACCTGGTTTTCCTGGATTGTCATATTGTTAAGATCTGCCGGTGAATCATATTTCGAGACTGTATTTCCATTAATGGCAGGACCATCAATGTAATACAGCAGCATATCACCAGCAGCGACCGTTACATCAACGGTGAAAAAACCAAAGGCGTCAGTTGTGGTACTTGCATGCGGAGTACCATTTTTCATAATCTGAATGTCTGCAGAGGCAAGAGGGTTGTCTGAATCATCATAGACTGTGCCAAATGTTGCTATGAGTACATTGGACCAGCTTTCCTTAACTTCAGCACTGAATGCAATATCTGTCTCAAGCTCGCCTTTGCCGTATTCCAGCACCCAGTCACCGCCAAGGGCCTTTGCCCCTGTGAGGTCAGTGCTTGCTGCTATGTCAGCGCCGGTAAGAATACCAATGCTATCAACAAGTGCCTGCCCGCTTTCTCCTTCAGCCATGTTGCAGCCGTAGAAAAGAAGATCAGCATCATTAGACAGGGAGTTTTTCCATCCCTCGATTGAATCAGCATATGCGTCCAGTGTATCAAGATTAAGCCATGTACTGCCTAACTGGACGGCTCCATCTGAGCCATGAGAAAACAGATGTACAGCATCGATGTTCACATATTTATTAAGCGTCCCGCTTATCTGTTCAATACCATCACGATTGCTGTCCAGAACTATTACTTCAAGATGAGCCCCATTGTCCTGCTTTACCATGATATCATCAACCAGTTTCTGATACTCTGCAATCCCTGAGTCAATGAATACCAGTTCATGACGCTGCTCAGCGCTTTCTGCGATGCTCGTCTCTGATGCTGATGGAACGAGCGGGGTCTCTATAACTGAAAGAGCTGATAGATCATCAGGCAGACCTCCGTCAAACGGCACGGGTTGAAAATCAGCAGAAAGCATTAAGCGTTCCTCAAGCTGTTCAATAATAAATTTCTTCTTCATAATCGTATTTCCCCTTTGATCACATTAAAGATTTTCATAAATATGTTATATGTTCCTATAGTCTTAAGGCATTTTTCTTTAATAATTCTCAAGAAAAAATTAATTAAAAATGTGGAATAATCGTAAGTTAATTGAATTGTTTCAGCGCTGAATTTATACTAGGCACATAATAAGGGCATTTCTTATTGATAAACAAAGTTTCCCAAAACAGGCATGATCGTAACACTTTGATTTAATTTAATAATACCTGTTCCGGGAAGCTGTCATGCATATAACTGCCATTCTGAATCTGCCTGCCGGCAGGCAGGTTCAGGGTGACAAATAGCTATATCTGTAACAGGGACAGGTTAATACATTAAGTTCTAAATATCGTATGGAATTTACAAGATCACGAATTATGGCACTGGCCTTTCTGTTTGAAGGGGGTGCGCTTTTTATCGCGGTCATTCTGGCCAATTATCTGGGAATAGGGCTTTTGCCTCTCTCACATGATCCAGTAAGAGATGTTGCAATCGGTTTTTCAGGTACGATTCTGCCTTTTGTATTTTTCCTTTTTTCAGTATCACCGAAGGCGGACAGGATTCCCATGCTGGGATCATTGAAAAAAATTGTGCTGAAAGAGGTAGGGGCTATATTCCGGAACAGCAGTATTAATGATCTGATTGTAATTTCTTTGCTTGCCGGGATCGGAGAAGAGTTTCTGTTTCGCGGTGTCATACAGGTCAAATTCGGCATTGTCTTTGCCAGCATTTTGTTCGGGCTCTTACACTTTGTATCACCTGCTTATGCAATCGTAACCACAGTAATGGGATTTTATCTTGGGGTGATATTTCAGAAAAGCGGCGGACTGCTGGCTCCGGTGATCATACATTTTTTATATGATTTGGCTGCTCTTGTTTATCTGAGATATTTTGTTAAGGCGGAGGAGGGCGAGGGGGGCTAATCACATACTCCTTTGTTTGTAATTCCCGCGGTTCGTTGGGCGGGAATCCAGATTCTTTTCTTCCGGGAATGACAGTTTTTTTGCTTTGTCATTCCGGCTTGCCCGGAATCTGCCCTGTCATGTTAGTTCACATCTCTGATGTGAACTTGTCTGACATTAAGACAACTCTGTTGTTGTTTTAATGTCAATATGGTTCAAGCCTGCCTGTCGGCAGACAGGTCAGAGACATTGAACCAACGAGGTGTTCATTCTGACACCGGGAGATTCCCGACGCGCTTTGCTTGCCGGAATGACAGTGCTTTTATAACTTCGTCATTCCGGCTTGCCCGGAATCTGCCTCGTTCAGACTCCTGACAGGCGGGAGTGACAGCAATTTCGTAACAGTGGGAATGCTTAATAATACCACCAGTAATAGTATGGATATGACGGATAATAAGGCCGGTATCGGAAGAAAACAGGAGGATAGTATTCAGGATAAAGGTAAGTATCTCTGTCCCTGGTTTCTTCCCAGAGATGTATTTCCTGAATTTCAAAAACAGGGAAGTCGTATTCCATCTCACCAATCATTCCTTTGCGGGTACCATTAAACTTGCCTGCAATCGTTATCTCTCTTTTTTCACCAAAGATGAGGGGGTCAAGAAATTCTTCTCCCCTGTACAGAGCAAGGAACCTCCAGTTTGACGGCGCACTGTCTTTCAGATAGCCCCTTGAATTTACCGGAACATAAAGGGCCTCAATTAAAGAGCCTTCCTCTGTAACTGTTGTTTTTGCTATTATCCCGCCAAGAATATACAGGTTTCCCATATATTGTGAAGAGTCCTGTCGCAGAACAACAGGATCAATTTCAAATGTGCCGCTTTTTATCAGGTCCTTTTGCAGGACAGGAGTGCAGGAAGAAACCAGGATGATAAAAATAAAGACAGTGAAAAATGTATTTCTCATAACCTCTGTTAAACCTTTCCTGTGGCTAATTTAAGTATAGCAGAATGATTGTACAAGTCAACGTGATCAGATTTTTAAAGAATCAATAATATCATGGTATGATATTTATCATATATATAATCTATTAAGTTCATTTAAATTAATTGTCGTCACACCAATGAGTTATAAAATTTATTTTGAAATTGGAGAGTTAATAGAATTATGCAACATAATAAATCAGGAATTAAAAAAATGCATGTTAAAACTGCTGGTTTACTGATTATTCTCTTTCTCGTTTTAAGTCTATTGCCTTCGACTTCATCTGCACTGATAGGCATGAAAGAGGGAGATGCGCCAAAAGAGATCGTTCTTCATGATTTAGAGAACAGGACGGTCAAGGTTTCTGATTATTATGGCAAAAAGCCCGTGGTCCTTATATTCTGGGAACAGCCATTGAGCACGGCATTCCTTGATTACTCCATGGACGCACTTCATTTCCTCAGTGATTATTATGAGAAGTACCGTGAAAAAACCGGCCTGGAAGTATTTGGGGTATATACGCCGGAAGAAGACGGAAAAATACCGGATGATGAAATAACCAAAGTGAAAAATCTGATCAGGACCAATCAAATTAAATTCCCGATTCTGATTGATCAGGGATTTACATTCTTTCAGGAGTATGGCGTTATTGCACTGCCTACAACAGTAATGGTGAACAGGACCGGGAAGGTACAGTTTATTTATCCCAGTTTTCCGCTTGCAGCCCGTCCCCTCATAGCTGAACAGGTTAAGAGTCTTATGGGGATGGCCGTGCCTGCTGCAAAGGAAGAAGTCATGAAAGGGCCTGACTCAAAGTCAAGCAGGTTTTACCGCTATGCCCTTCAGATGTACAAAAAGGGACTGACTGAACAGGCGCTATCACCGTTAAGAAAATCTCTTGAGCTTGATCCTGATATGGCCATGTCTCACAACCTGATGGGTGTGTCTCTATGGAAAAGCGGTAAATCAGATGAAGCGCGTGAGGCTTTTGCAAAAGCCATTGAACTGGACAGGGACAATCTGGCTGCCCACCTGAATTACTCTGTACTGCTCTTTGAGCAGGAGAAATATGCTGATGTGGAAAAGAACCTGAAATCCCTTCCTGTGGCTGATGCATCATTTAAGGTCAGGGTGCATTACCTCCTTGGACTGGTGTACCGGAATACAAACAGGATCGACGAGGCAATAAAGGAATTTGAGGAGGCAGGCAGTATCATTGATCAAATAGAATCTGAAGAAACCAAATCAGTCCCGTTTTCTGACTCATACAGGGTTTTTCTGCTTCGGGATCTTTCCGCACTTTACCACGAAAAGAACAATAAGGATAAAACCATAGAACTGCTGAAAAGAGCTTTACAGGTTTCCCTTGATCTGGAGGGCGCAGCAAATAGCATACCTCTGCATGAACGAAAAGATATGATGCTTTATGAATAAACGATCCATTCCGAACGTACATATGATACTTATTTCAGTTTTTGTTCTGGCATGTTTTTCTATGGCCGGCAATGCATATCCGATCAGCACTGCTGCTGAGTTTCTGTCCCATACAAAAGGCTCTGATTCATGTCTGTCCGATACCTGTCATGCAGGAATGACAAAGAACAAACAGTTTCTGCACGATCCTGTTACACAGGGAGAGTGTTCGTCATGCCACAGGGCAGAATCATATCCTGATAAGCTGGGAATAAAAAGCCGTAATCATATTTGCAGTGAATGTCACAAAGAAATGGAAGATGAGATTATGACAAACAAATTCATACATGGACCTGTCAAGAGTGGTGATTGTGTTGCCTGTCATGATCCCCATGATTCTGATCAATCCTTTTTCCTGAAATATAAATACAGACTAACTGGTTTTGGCGCCAATCTCTGTGTTGGATGTCATGACAACTTTGTTATGGGAATGGCAAACGGGCATATTCATGAACCGCTTCTGAAGTCAGGATGCACTGATTGTCATGACCCTCATGCAGGAGGGGACAGTAAACGTCTTAAAAGTCCGGTAGAAGAATTATGTTTCAACTGTCATAACGAAAAAAAGACCGAGGTTAATCAGTATACAACCGGGCATGAGCCTGCAGTGAAGGGACAATGCATTTCATGTCATTCACCCCATTTTTCTGAAAACAGTTTTCTTCTGCTTGATAAACAGAATGCTCTTTGTTACTCGTGCCATAAAGAGAGTAAAGAGAGAGACAACCGGAAATTTAAACATGGTCCTGTCGTGCAGGGTAACTGCTCTGCCTGCCATAACCCTCATGGCTCTGACAATGCAAATATACTCAGACTTGCATTCCCCCATAAATTTTATTCTGCATATGAAAAGGGGAAATATGACCTATGTTTTTTCTGCCACAAAGAGGCCATGGTAACGGTTAAACAAACAACAACAGTTACAAATGTGAATCAGAAGAAGGGAAGGACATGCCGTGCCTGTCATGATGTGCATGCATCAAACCATGAGGGCAGGATTCGTGATGAATTCCCCTTCGGCAATGTGAGTATCCCCATGGAGTATTCTCAGACAGAAACAGGCGGAACCTGTTTGCCGGGATGCCACACGGAAAGGTCATATGACAGGATTAATAAAGTGATAGAATGAAAATAAGAATTAAGAACAGTAGTTAGTAGGTGGTAGTTAGTAGTCAGGCGCCCGCAAAAAATAAAAATTACAAATTAAGAATTGTGAATGACGAGTAATCAGTGATAAGTAACCAATACCCCATCACCTATAACCTATAACCTGTCTTCAAAATTCTTTGAAGACTTTTGCCAGTGATTCTCCGGCTACATGTATTTTCCATTCATTGAGATATCCGAAGGGTGTTTCTGTAATCACAAATCCTGCATTGTTCAATCTGGCTTTTGCATCTTCAATCAGGGAATGGGAAAAATCAGGGGAGGCCTTGGAAGAGGACAAATGGTTAAAAGAGTGGAGAACAAGATTTTTTGTTTTGAATTTTCCTGATAGCCACTTAATGTTCTT
>CALZJD010000206.1 GCA_945787795.1 Thermodesulfovibrionia bacterium
GCATGTTTTGCCGTGCATCGTTATGGTGTGGGGGCCGGATCATCAAGACTGTTAAGCGGTACATTTGATGTGCATGTTCAGCTTGAGGAATTAGTAGCGCAGTTTAAAAACAACCGGAAGGCGCTAGTTTTTAACTCTGGATATGCAGCCAATACAGGGATTATTCCGGTTATTGCAGGTGAAGATTCAATCATCTTCAGTGATGAACTGAACCATGCGAGCATTATTGATGGTGCGAGACTGTCAAAAGCTAAAATCAGTATGTACAAACATAAGGATATGTCACACCTCGAGGAGATGCTGAAAAAATCCATAAAACATAAATCCATTAAAAGAAGAGTCATTGTAACAGATACCGTTTTCAGCATGGACGGTGACATTGCACCTTTGAAATCACTACATAAGTTAAGCAAAGAATATAATGTTCTCTTTATGATCGATGATGCACATGGTACGGGTGTTCTCGGCAAGACAGGCAGGGGAGGGCTGGAGCATTCTGGCATTAAAGACAGGGGTATTATACAGATGGGCACTCTGAGCAAGGCTGCCGGATGTTTCGGTGCGTATGTTGCCGGGAAAAAATCACTGATAGATCTTCTCGTAAACAGGTCAAGAAGTTTTATCTATTCCACTGCATTACCTCCTTCTGTGGCATCAGCATCAGCAATGGCGCTTCATATTATTGCTACCAGTTCGTCACGTCTCAGGAAACGGCTATGGAGTAACAGAGAAAGGCTTTTACATGGACTCACTGAGCTTGGTTTTGATACCCTGCAATCTCAGACCCCGATAATTCCCATTCTTACCGGTCATCTGAAAGATACAATTCGTCTCGGGAAATATCTGTATAGGCATAATATCTATGCTCCTGCAATCAGACCTCCAACAGTGCCTGAAAACAGAGGCAGGATAAGATTTTCCGTAACTGCCGGTCATACTTCAGATGATATTGATCAGATAATCGATTTATTAAAAAAATACAAGTAACCCGGGAGTATTAATTTTATAATATGATTTGTATTGTCACAGGCTCATCAAGAGGTCTTGGAAAATCCATTGCGCTGGCTTTTGGCAAAAGAAAGTATCGTGTTGCGGTCCATTATATTGATGATCAAGAGGGCGCTGAAAAAACAGCCGAACAAATAGATAATTCAATTGTTCTCAAAGGTAATATTGCAAATAATGATGATGTGCAGGCCCTTGTGAAAAATGTAATAGATACATGGGGCAGGGTGGATGTGCTGGTCAATAATGCAGGTATAACAAAAGAGGCATTGCTGATAAAGACTTCAGAGGAGATTTTTACAGATGTAGTGAATACCAACCTTAAAGGCCCATTTAATATGACCAAAGCAGTTGTGAAGCATATGATGAAACAGGGAAAAGGACATATTATCAATATTTCATCATATGCCGGGATAAAAGGAAAACCGGGGTTATCAGCATATGCCTCATCAAAAGCCGCTCTTACCGGACTGACAAGGTCTGCCGCGCTTGAGTTGGGAAGGTATGACATAATGGTGAACGCTGTGTTACCGGGTTATATGAAAACCGATATGGGTTTGAGATCAAATGTTAAAGCTCAGGAACAGGCTGTTAATGACAGCATGATAAAGAACTTCTCTGATCCTGAAAATACTGCTGAATTCATTTGCTATCTCGTTAATACATCAGGAATTACCGGGCAGGTTTTTAACCTGGACAGCAGAATAATTTAAAGAAGGGGGCTAGGGTTCAAGTGTTAAGGAACAAAAATAATTATATATATATTCTTTTCACTCGATCCCTCGAATCCCTGCCTGCCGGCAGGCAGGCTTGAATCCTCGAACCTTATTAATTATGAACAAAGGTTTTTTTATAACAGGAACTGATACAGGCGTGGGCAAAACTTTTGTAGCTGAAGGACTGATAAGGGCAATGAAATATCAGGGGCTTTCTGTATGTCCGATGAAACCGGCTGAAACAGGATGCAGAGTCAGCAAAGGTCAGCTCGTGCCTGCAGATACGGTAAGGCTGATGAAGGCATCCGGAGTTGACGAGCAGATAGATACAATCAATCCTTACAGAATGCAAAAGCCGCTTGCACCTTCAATTGCTGCTGAACGGGAAGGAGTGTGTATTGAGAAAAGATTAATATTTAATGCATATAAAAAACTGGCCAGGAAATATAATGTGTTAATTATGGAGGGGGCCGGAGGTATTATGGTCCCCCTGTATAAAAAATATCTCTACAGTGACCTGGTAAAGGATCTCGGTCTCCCCCTTATAATAATTGCAAGGCCTGGACTGGGTACAATTAACCATTCACTTTTAACAATTGAAGCCGCCCGAACAAAAGACATTAAAGTTTTAGGCCTTGTTTTAAATCATACTGAAAAGACAAATAAAGACATATCGCAAAAAACAAATCCAGAGATAATTACCCAAATTGGAAAAGTTCCTGTCCTTGGCATTATTCAATATATGCCACCGTCTGATAAGGATAAATCAAATATAGTATTCAAAAAGATATCTACTAAGTTGATATCACAACTGCATTAATGGTTTGGCTGACTCTATGTCAGGTCAGCAGCCCGAAGCTTGTCAACCATTACAAGATAGCTTTGAGGAGGGTTGATAATTTCAACTCCCATAGCATCATCAAGATCAGGCGATATTGTAAGGCGGCACATTCTGACCGGCAGATTAAGATATTCATTATTTACATCTAATTGAACTTCAAACTGTGCGTCATCAGGAAAGCTCATATTTCTGGTGGAAATAAACATTCCTGTCTCAGATATATTTTTCACTGTTCCTGAATACTCCATATTGCAGCAGCTGAAACAGGCGTTCAAATTTGAAGGGGACCTTTCAGATGATCTTTTTTCAATAAACTGATTCCAGACTTCGGAATTTTTCTTTTTGAAATGGGTCATCTGGACAGGTGTTACCATCTGAAAATTATCCACACCCTGCTCGTCACATACAAGTTTGAAAAAGTCACAATTTGCACAGGAGAATTTGTCACATGCATATTTTCCTGTCACTGTATCATTAATTAATGTTCCTGCTAATGCCCAGCATATTCTCCCTCCGTTTTTTCCATCATTCAATCCATCAGCTTCCGTGCATGTGGGCACAGAACAGACGTCATACATTTGAACGTCAAATCCCTTGGGTTCCCTTCCGCATTCCATGTATTCCCAGCAGTTCTGTTTATTCTCCATTCTTCATTCCTTTCTATTTAATAACCGTTCCTTGATCTCTATAATTTATTTACTATTAAACAGGGCAACAGTCTACTAAAAAGAACTTATAAATTAATAATATATCCTAATATTATTCAATCAATTGCTGTGCTTAAGCATTGTTCGCATATTAAAGTAGTGACAATATCAGTTTTTTAGAAGTTGAATACTAATAGTAAAACAGTAATTAGCTGTTCAATTTAGATCAATACAATTCATATCAATTGACTTATCCGTTATGAATCAGTTACTTTTACGATTATGCGTCATCCCGAGTGGATAAAAGTGCCTTTAAGCGGTACTCACGAGACGAAAAAAATATTGAGAAGTTATGGACTTTCCACTGTCTGTGAAGAGGCCCGGTGCCCGAACCAGGGCAAATGCTTTTCAAAGAATACAGCCACTTTCATGATTCTTGGAGACAGGTGTACCAGAAACTGCTCTTTTTGTGCTGTAGATTCTTTGCTGCCTGGGCCTCCGGACAGTGATGAACCAGGAAGAGTGGCAGAGGCAGCAGTCAAGCTTGGACTTACATTTGTAGTAATAACATCTGTAACAAGGGATGATCTGGAAGACGGGGGTGCAGGTCATTTCTCAAAAACTAT
>CALZJD010000207.1 GCA_945787795.1 Thermodesulfovibrionia bacterium
AGAGGTGGTCTGGAAAAACTGGACAGAGGGATAAGTGATAAAGCTGCTCTAAAGAAAAATAAGGGGTATCAAGCATAAGGAGAGCTTGAGAACATCCCATACAGGGCAAATGTCGAAGCCAAATTTTGTACAATGTCCTGTAAAATGCAAGAAAGGAGCAGTAGAGATGACAAAGCGACCGAGAAGGAACCACGGGGCAGCATTCAAGGCAAAGGTGGCATTGGAGGCGATCAAAGGGGAGCAAACGGTAATAGAACTGGCGGAGCGATTTCAGGTACATCCCAATCAGATCACACAGTGGAAGAAACAGTTATTAGAGAGAGCGGATGAAGTGTTTGGGAAAGATAAAAAGCCGGCTGAAGGGGCAAGTGTCAAAGAACTGCATGCAAAGATAGGCCAGTTGGCAATGGAGAATGATTTTTTATCAGTCGCGCTCGGGCGCATAGGCGAGCCGGGCGCAAAGAGATGATAGACCGGGAGCACCAGTTACCATTGACCCGGCAGAGCGAGATACTTGAGCTCTCTCGTTCGAGTCTGTACTACAAATCAGTGCCGGTGAATCCTCGAGATCTTAAGATTATGAAGATCATTGACGAGCTTCACCTGAAATATCCTTTTTATGGAAGCAGAAGTATCCGTGATGAACTTCAGGACCAGGGGTACAAGATTGGCAGAAAGCATGTAAGCACCCTTATGAAGAGAATGGGTATAGAGGCTATATACAGAAAGCCACGGCTGTCCAAGCCACATCCTGGGCATAAAATATATCCATATTTACTCAGAGGAATGGAGATTACCCGGGCCAACCAAGTCTGGGCGGCTGATATTACTTACCTACCTATGGCAAAGGGCTTCTGCTATCTTGTAGCAATCATGGACTGGGCAAGCCGGAGGGTTTTAGCCTGGCGGCTGTCCAATACACTTGATGTGTCTTTCTGTACCGAGGCATTGGAGGAGGCTATGCTGAAATATGGAATACCGGAGATATTCAACAGCGATCAGGGAAGTCAGTTTACCTCAGAGGCATTTACCGACATTCTCAATGCCAATGGGACCAAAATCAGCATGGATGGTCGGGGCCGTTGGATGGACAACATCATGATTGAGCGGCTTTGGAAAAGCGTGAAGTATGAAGACGTGTATTTGAAGGCGTATGATTCTATTCCTGCTGCCAGAGAGGGGCTTACAACGTATTTTGAATTCTACAACGGCAGGCGTCGGCATCGAAGCCTTGACCGAAAGACTCCGGATAATGTTTACTGGAGTACACTGCCTCAGAGGCAGGCGGCAATATGAACAGGCAGCTTATCACTTATAAATCGGATTTGGGTGTCCAAAGAAACTAAGCCACCTCTTATAATCAGGGTCTTGAAAAATAAAAAAATGAAAACATCAATGAATCTATCATGCAATTAAAAAAATAATGAATCAGACACAAAAAAATAAATTCAGTTTAATCAACAACATTCCCCGTTTCATTGTCTGTTTCCCATTAGTCAGTGATTTTAATCACATCTGTAAATGCGAAATGATAGTAAATTCTTAGAATCGCTTTTAAAAAGAAACCGTCTTGATGACGATGACATTTAACGAATTAAATTAAAAGGAGGCAACTTATGTTTTCACTATTTCAGAGCGGGGGATTTTTCATGTATATCATTCTGGCCTTATCCATTGTCGCACTGGCGTTATTCCTTGAACGGGCCAGCTTTCTCTTCCTTAGACTCAATATTAATTTTGATAAGTCTTTTCAAAAAATTATCACTCTTCTTGAAAAATTCAATTACCATGGTGCACTGCAGGAGTGTTCAAAAATTGAAAAACATCCTCTAGGAAGGATACTCAAAGCAGGCCTGCTCAAGTCTGACAGAAGGGACAAAGAGATCGAACTGACATTAGAAGAAAATATTATGAAAGAAATACCCCGAGTCAAAGCCGGAATAAACTATTTGACACTGTTTGCCAATATCTCAACCCTGCTCGGGCTGCTCGGGACAATAGTGGGACTCATAACAGCATTCCAGGGGGTAAGCAATGCCAATGCAGCAGCGAAGCAGGAGATACTGGCCCACGGAATATCAGTGGCAATGTTTACGACTGCCTTTGGCCTGATTGTAGCGATCCCCTGTCTCGTGGGTTACTACGTGCTGAACAACAGGGGAGATCACCTGATTGAGCAGTTTGAGGAAAAGGCACTCAGGCTCTTTAATACGCTGTCCTCTTTAAAGAGAAGGGATGAGAACTATGTCAAGATTAACGCGGCGTAAAGCAAAGACCGAAGAAGAGGTTGAAGTAAATATGGTCCCGATCATGTAAATATGGTCCCGATCATGAACATGTTCCTGGTCCTTATTCCATTTTTGCTTATGTCCGCCTCTTTTCTTCATCTAAAGGCCATTAATACATCAGCACCTGTTCAGGGTGAAACAATGGTTAGTGATGAGAAGGTGAAAGAGAGAAAGGTCACGGTCATTGCCGAGATAAAGAAAAACAGGATCCGGTTATCTGCAAGTTCAGAAGCTGTTCTATATGAAGAACTAAAGAAACTGGAATATCAGATAAAGAACGGAAAGCAGAAGGAGTTCCGGTTTGATCAGATGAATCTTGTTCTTCAGGAAATCAAGGGAAGCTATCCTCTGAGTGACACGGTCATCATTATTCCAGACAGGGATATTGTATACGATACGATTATCCAGGCAATGGATGCTGCACGCTATTCACAAGGCAGTCCTGTTTTATTCCCCAACGTGGTCCTGTCAGGAAAGATGGGATAGGAGAAAAATACATGGCACTTGGAAAAAAGAAAAATCACGCGAAACAGTTTACAGCTCCGAAGCTGCAGATCACGGCCATGATGGATATGTTTACCATCGTATTAATATTTTTACTTTTTTCGTTTTCTGACAGACCTGAGACAATGAATCTGGATAAAGAGCTGGACCTGCCTCAATCAACAGCAAAGATGGATTATAAGGAGACAATCAAAATGGTTTTGTCCAAAGAGAGTCTAAAACTGAATGACACGGTTGTTGCGCAGATTGAGAATGGGAGGATAACAGATCTCAATACTGACAGGCTGAGAGATTCTGATCTGTTCAAGAAATTAAGCTTCTATCGGGCAGAAATGGACATGGTATCTGAAGATGAAAAAAAAGGAAACCATATATTGTTTTTCTGTGATAAGCGCATCCCCTTTAAGACCATCAGCAGCGTCATGAAGACAGCCGGGATGGCTGGATTCCCCGACTTTCAGTTTGCAGTTTTAGGAAAAGAAGGAGTAATGAAATGAGATATGCAGCCGGAACACTTATATTAATAACCACACTATTGGTCTCATCGGCTGAAGGAATCGTACATGAGGGAAAATCGCAAAAGGGAAATGACCTGCAGGGAGATAAAACCGAGCTGCTTGAGCGGATTGATTTTGGAAATGCCTTTATTATGGGGCAGACAATAAAATCCGGGGCTGTGTATCTGCTAAAGCGAAAAAAAAGCGAGATCAAAAGCATGCTTAAAAAAAGAGAACATTTTAGAGAGGAAATTATGGAAGATTTCCCGGTTGAGACATCGAAGGAAAACAATAGTGCGGAATAAACAGATGGCGACAGGTCACATATCAATAGCAGGCGAGTCGTCCATACATATAAATTTCAAAGAAGTACGGTGGGATGGTATTCATGCTTGAATCAGCCAGGGAAGTCAAAAAAGAAAAGCAGACAGCCCGAAAAAGTGCTGTCATTGAATGTTTTGTTTATCAGGGGGAGGAACTGCTTGGATGGGACTGCTTTGCTCAACAATCTGTCTCAGTAGGAAGAAACGCAAAAGCAGATATCGTGCTTGAGGAAGAAACAATTGCCGATGTCCATGCGGTCTTTTATGTGACGGGCAATGAAATTACTGTATTTAACATAAATATTGATGACAGCGTGCGTGTAAATGATGAACTGGTATCAACCCGTTCTCTTGGAACTATGGATTTTGTAAAAATAGGTCCTTATACCATGAAAGTCAAAATTCAGAAACCTTCATCATTAAGTACCGCCCTGACTGAATCGGATAATCATCTGTCACGGGACACTGTTCTGGAGCAAAGTGTTTCTATCACTGAAGATGGGATGACAGGTATTGAGCTGGACGCTCCTGAAAAGCCTGTAGACAAAGATACCGGATCATCATCACTGTATCAGGATGAGAGCCGCCCGGATGCATCGCATGACCTGGACAGGGACTGTCTGATAGAAAATGAAACCAGACCTTCTGTCATGGATAAAAATCCTGCAAAAACTCTTGAAGAAGAGAAAAATGAGCCAGAGATATTCGTGAGAGACAATGCACAAAGCAATACCATGATTGAGCCGGAACAGGAGACAGAAACAACAATATCAATACACCATACCTCTGCACCTGGACCTGAACATACTGTGACAGAAGAATGCCTGGATGAGATAGAAGCTCAGTTTCAGAAGAAGGAATCTGTTCCTTATGATTTTGAGGAAGAAACAGAAGAGGATGACGAAGATGACGAAGGAGATCTGCCATTATTTCTCAGAGACAGGTTGATGGAGACAAATCATTTTGATTCTGCCTCGGTCACCGGGCATGTTGCCCTTGAAGTAATAAAGTTCAGGGACGACCATGTGTATGATATCTGTTTTCTCGATCACAAAGAAAAATATCATTCCGGCAATGGAAAAACAAAATTTTGTCTGGCAGAAAATAAAAGCAGGCATGAATGTTATTTCTATTTTACAAAGCAATTTATGGGACAGATATGCACCGGCAATGTACTGGATACGGATATTGTTGATTTATGTATATCTGAAAATGTGCACCATAAAAGAAAAGAGATTTACCGCTCTTTTGTACCGAAAAAAGGAACGCTCATTTTAACCGATGATTATTACAGCTATCTGATAAGAAGAGTTGTAAGATCGAAAAGCCCGCATGTTGCAGCTTCTCCCAGGCCGGACAAGAGATTGAACAGGAGTCTTGTACATTCAGCAGGATTTCATTTCGTTATCATGCTGTTGTTGACACTTTTTGTTGCCCTTCCGACAAAGCAGCACCTGCAGGAACCGGAGTCGCGCTTTGTCCATATCGATACAGCAAAACTCAAAAAGAAGGAACCTGCCAAGCCGCAAAAAAAGAAGGTAATGACAGAAAAGCCTGTGATAAAAAAAGCTGAGAAACCGAAAAAGGTACCAAAAAAGAAGAAGGTTGTCAGGACCAGAAAAAAGACGGTTGCCCAAAAAGGCAATGTTAAAAAAAGAAACATAAAGAAAGCAGGGATCCTGAGCCTTATTGGTACCAGTGCCGGCATCATACCGAAGGAAGCGCTTGCATCAGTTACCAATCTTGACACTGTATCTGCACCACGCATGAGTGACGAAAATTTCAGGGTGGCAGGTATCGCTGATAAACTGGACAGTCCCGACATTGAGCTGCCTGTCGGAGATGTGTTGAAGACCCGGGGGTCCAGCCAGGTACTGAGAAGTGCCGGTACAAAAGGCGAGGGCAGAATTGCTGAATTAAATGAAGGCACAGCCGGCCAAAAGGGGGTCAAGGGGATGGTGTCAGTGGAACTCGACAATAAAGTCCGCGTTCAGGGTGGTATGAGCCGTGAAGCGGTAAAACGGGTCATAGACCAGCATATGGAGGAAGTGACCTATTGTTATGAAACTGCACTTATGGGCAATCCCTCTCTGGCAGGCAGTATTGTCTTTGAATGGAAGATTCTGCTTTCGGGAAAGGTAGGGGAGGTCGGCATAAAAACATCGTCTGTCAAGTCAGATATCATCCACTCCTGTATAAAGAGGGCAATAAAAACCTGGCAGTTCCCGAAACCAACAAATACAGAAGTTATTGTTTCATACCCCTTTGTTTTTGACATTGTGGGATTTTAAGGAGGTCGTTGAATGAAAGTATTATATGTTTTAATCCTGGTTACGCTCCTTCTCTTTGGAGCAGCTGATAACGGCTTTTGTGAAAGTCAGGACAAAGAAGGTCATGTGTCAGCAATCCAGAGACGATTTTTATAATGTCTTTCCGCTGAGCCTTGGGTATACGCTTCATTTCAATGAGCTTTTTGCGTGGGAAGTTGCGAGAGGACATTACATGATCAATAGTGAAAAAGACCTTAAAGGCGATTTGGAAAACGATTTTGGGGTAACACCGAGTGTGATAAGGGAGCCGAAGTATGCCATACACTCTCATATTGTTCTTAAACCCCTTTACGGTAAGAATATCTTCAGGGACCGTTCCGTTATCAACCATGAAACATATCTGTTTGCAGGAGGCGGCGTTGTGATATTTGAAAAACAGTTCAGTGTTGGAAATTCCGAGAATGAGATTGCTCCGTCTGTGAGCCTCGGTATCGGTCAAAAAACATTCATAAATAAAAATATTGCGTTGAATATTGAGTTAAGGGACTGGGTGAATTTCAGGGGAGACAAGACCATTAATAATTTCTGGTTTGGTTTCAGCCTTGGATACCGCTTTAACCTG
>CALZJD010000208.1 GCA_945787795.1 Thermodesulfovibrionia bacterium
ACCTCCCATGTACAGAAAATTATGCGACTGGGCAACTGAGCAGATCAAGGGAGTTGTTAAAGATTCATTAAACGGAAAAATAGTTGGTGACATGTATGCAGGTGATATTGAGCACAGGGGAGTTGAACACTATTATAATAAGGCATTTAATCTCGGCAGGAAACTTGTATAGGTGATATTATGATTTGCTATGCTCAGAGGGTAAGCGCCCCTTCGCGGAGACCCGCTTCGGGACGGGGCGGATTAAGGTGGGGGTTACTCTATAACAACTTATTCAGCAACTCCCTGCCGTGCCTCTCCCAGCCCCTCAATGCCGAACTCCACCAGATCACCCGCTTTTAGATATTGCGGCGGGTCCATCGCATGACCCACGCCGGCAGGAGTGCCCGTACAGATAACATCCCCTGGCATGAGTGACATATACTGGCTTACCGAGGAGATGATGGCAGGAAGATCAAAAATCATATTGGAGGTCCGGCTGTTCTGCATGGTCGTACCGTTTACTTTTAACCATATTTTCAGGTTTGTATAATCTTTGATTTCATCTCTGGTGGCAAGAAAAGGTCCCAGCGGGGCAAAGGTGTCTGCACTCTTTCCCTTTACAAACTGTCCTCCCCGGTTAAACTGGAACTCCCTTTCCGAATAGTCATTAACAAGCGCAAAACCGGCAACATAATGCATGGCCTCTTCCTTTTCTACGTACGAGGCCTTTTTGTTAATGACTGCGGCAAGCTCTACCTCCCAGTCGGTCTTTAAACTGTTACGTGGTATTACAACATTATCATTAGATCCTGTGAGGGCAGTTGGCGCTTTTAAAAAAAAGACCGGCTCTTCCGGAATGGGCCTGCCTGTTTCACGGGCATGGTCAATATAATTAAAGGCAATACAAACGATTTTGCCCGGTCGAAAGACAGGAGGTCCCAGCCTTATTGAATCATCAATGAAAGGAAGCTCTGCTGAGTTTTTTTCCAGCCATTTCTCCATCCGTGACAGTCCGTCGGTCGCAAAAAAGGTTTCATCGTAGTCTTCTCCAAAAGAAGATACATCTACTTTTTTTTTATCAGGTAAAATAATACCCGGCTTTTCTTTATCAGGCTCTCCAAAGCGGATCAGTTTCATTTCTAAAAAATTCCTGGAATTTCGTTCAAATTAGTTTAATAATTGTTCAACGATAGTTCAATATTGTTTTTTGTATTTTCAACAATGTTGAGCAACTTTGAACTACTTTGAACTATTTTGAACCAGTCAGTCAGTTCTCCTCCGGCACCTTTACTATCAGTACAGGAATATCAGTATGCCGCACCACCCTGCGGACAACGTCACCAACCACTGCAGTCTTGATTTGCCGGTCTCCATGACGGCCCATTACGATGAGGTCAAAGTTTCCATATTCCGCCATTTCAACAATCTGTTCAACAGGATCGCCCATTTTAATCTCAATTTTATACGTTATATCTGCCTGTTCAGGTATTCCTGCCTTTACATCTTCACAGAACTGCCCCACACACTCTTCAATCGCAACATTGTCCCGTTTTCGGCTGATTAAAATATCCTTTGCTTCCTGCAGATTTCGTGTCTTGATCTCTTCCCAGAGTTTTTCATCCACATACCCGAAGAGGCGTCTGTCCAGTTCAGGACCTCCCTCTACAACATGTATTACCGTAAGCTCTGCATTGTAGTGGCTGGCAAGACTTGCAGCGTGATGAAATGCATAACGGCCGCTTTCAGACAGGTCTGTTGTATACAGGATTTTTTTATATTCTATTGAAGGAACTGTTTCAGGGATCTTATCTTTCATTTCTTATCCTCTATAATTGTAAAGACACGTTGCAACGTACCCCTACGCGGGTGATTTTTTAAAATGCTTCATCCAGATACCGCTTAATATCCATGTATAACCATAGGTGCCGATGATAATTAGCACAAATGCTTTTACAATGTCCATGGTGCTGCCGTTCAACGTAAATCCCGGGACATAACCGAATAAAAAAGCCCCGAGATAAAGGAACTTTGCAAATTTGAACGATGCAAAAGCAGTTTTCCACATATTGGCCTTGGCAATGGTAGCTCCTGCAAAGGCAGCGATACATACGGGAGGTGTGATATTGGAGTCCTGAGAAAGCCAGTAGACAATCATGTGGGCAGCGATCTCATTTACACCCAGATGGAGCAGTGCCGGTACAGCGACAACTGCGGTAATCAGGTATGCAGCTGTTACCGGGACACCCATGCCGAGGACAAGCGATACGAGCGCGATGAGAAGAATTGTCAGGAATAGCTTGCCCGCTGCAAGCTCAATAACGATATCTGCAATAGTAAGCATAAGTCCGCTGTATGTAAGGACTCCTATGATAATACCGATTACTCCGACAGTAGCGCCGATTTTCAGACTGCTTTCCGTACCGGCCCGAGATGCCTCAACAAATCTTTTAAGGTCGATACGGGTCTCTTTCCTGAACCAACTAATGACAAGGCAGGCAACAATACCCAATATAGCTGAATAGGCAGGTGAATATCCGGTCAGCATAAAGACAGTGATCACGATGAGGGGTAGTGCGTAGAACCATTCACTCTTCAGAATTTCCATAGCGCTGTGCTCTGATTTCTCTCCAACGATATTGTTCTTTTTCGCATAGAAATGGACCATGAGATAGACGCTGTAAAAATACATTAGCGCAGGGAATATGGCTACCATCATGATCTTTGAATACGGTAATCCGGTAAGTTCCGCCATGATAAATCCACCTGCTCCCATAATAGGCGGCATGAACATGCCTCCAATGGATGCAGCTGGCTCTATGCCTCCGGCGACATGGGGCTTGAATCCGGCCTTCTTCATCATCGGGATCGTAAAGGCACCGGTGGAAACGGTGTTCGCTATGGCGCTACCTGATATGGACCCGAAAAGTCCGCTTGCTATAACAGACACCTTGCCGGGCCCCCCGATCTTATGACCAACTGCAGCCAAAGGCCAGTCAATGAAAAATTTCTCGGCCCCGCACTTTTCGAGAAAGGCCCCGAAAATGACAAACAGTAGAACATAGGTTGCAAGCACATTAGCCATGATCCCGAATATACCATCACTTTTATAGAATATGCTTACGCACAATTCCGGGAAAGTGTCACCGGCATGTGAAATAAGTTCGGGCATATACTCGCCATAAACACCGTACAGAAGTAGCAGGGTTCCGAGAATCACAAAAACGCCTCCCACTACCCGTCTGGCCAGTTCAATACCGATAAGCACGCCAATGATGGCCATAATCATGTCAAGCTGTGTCTCTGCACCAGTGCGGTAGTTTATTACTTCAAAGTTTAATATCCAGTATCCAACACTCACAATCGATAACAGCATCAGCACGTAGTCGACAACCCTCAAAATGCGGGACTTGGACTGGTAAAGTAAAAAAACTAGCACATACGTTATAACAACATAAATTCCCCTGTGATACTGAGTAGACGCCGGCTGCAGCACTGCTGCATAGGAGTAAAAAAGGACGAGTCCAACTGCACAAATATCAAATATTATTTTTTCCGCTTTGTTCAGTTTTTCGTACATTTGTCCCTTCAATCAATATGTAGGGGCGGGCCTGCCTGTCGGCAGACAGGTTGCAAACCCGCCCCAACGATTATTGTTACATAATCCCCTTTTCTTTCCAGAACTTGACTGCTCCGGGATGAATCGGGGTAACGACGCCCTTGATACCGTCCTTAACACTCATTGCCTTAAAGGTTTTTTTCTGACCAACCATGTAAGCGAGCCCTTCATCAGTGAAGATCTTAGAAAGGACCTTGTATACAACATCATCAGGCACGTCCTTATTGATACAACATCATCAGGCACGTCCTTATTGGCAACCCACAGTGCGGAATCAAAGAATGAAGGAGTGTCATAGTCTACGCCCTTGTATGTACCGGCTGGCACAGAGAGCCTGCCGAAGTAGGGATATTTTTTGAAGTAACCGGCGTCCTCAGCGTCTTTTCCAACGTTGATCAATTCAATGTCATTGGTCTGTGCCGCCATAATAACGGCACCGCTCGGGAATGCCGTAAAGAGCCAGAACGCGTCAAGCTGGTTGTTACCAAAAGCCTGTGCCGCATCATTGTAGCCCATGGCATTACGCTCAATTTTGTCCCAGACCCCCATGTGGGTAAAGAACAATTCACAATTGGCGAAGGCACCGGAACCGGCGTTACCTACGCCGACCTTTTTTCCGACCAGGTCTTTTGTACTCTTAATACCCGACCCTTTTTTGACGACAAGCTGGGCGGGAGCGCCGTAGAGATAAGTAACGGCCATTACGTTTTCATATTTCTTTGTGTCGTTTTTCATCATACCGTTTCTGCCGAGGTAAACATGTCCTGAATAGACTACTGAAAACTGGTGTTTCCCGGCATCAGTTTTTCTGAGGTTTTCTACAGAACCGGCTGATGACTGGGCCTTGACCGTAATTCCCTTTATGTCTTTTACAGGCCCATAGGTCTGAACGGCATTAGCAACAACCTGGAATGTGCCGCCGGCAGGACCACCGCCAAATACAACTCTTTTGGCTTCTCCCATGGCTGAGGTTACTGCTTCTTTAGCTGCTTCTCCAGCAGCCTGTTCTTCCTTTTTCGTGCATCCCACTATTGTCAGCAGTATTGTTAACACTGCGATGACCGATAACATTCTTTTCATTACATTCCTCCTTTTTTAATTATGACGTTTGTTGTCCCGGTGTATGGACATACGTTCAACAAAGACAGAGCTCATCACTGCATACAGTATTCAACCTTTGAGCCCTGATGTTTATTTCGTACACCCCCTTTCTCAGTATCATCACATCTCATTAATAAAATAAAGAATTGAACCTCAGATATGTACCTTATATTTAACATTTTTTTTTAATTATGACAATGATAATTATGAAGATTTCAAAAAATAATATAAATAATGGTCTGGATAACACAAATTTGTCAATTTAAAAAAAACAAGTCCCGGATACAGGTTATGGGTAATAGGACATAGAAAAGAGGTACGTAAGCCTCATCCCTGACCTGTCACCTATAACCACAACCGTTCTCATGATACAATATCCATAAACACACTTTAATGTGCCGGTATTCAAACAATTGAACAATCAAACATGTGAGCTCTCGATATGAGCGGAGGTTGAACATGAGCAAAGAAATCATAGAGTACATGAAGCTCTTTCATGGGACCTATAACATGTCCATTATGGTATTGATTATGTATCAGGGCATGCTCGGCCTGAAGATAAGAAAATCAGAAACCCCGCCAGTACAAATAATAAAAAGGCACCGAAAGACAGGCCCCTTTGCCGTAGCACTGGGTTCTTCAGGCTTTTTTGCAGGACTGTTCATCATTTATCTTGATGTTGGGCATATCTTTAAATACCCGCTTCACTTTATTAACGGGCTGCTGATTGTAGCAGCTCTTGTAACTACCTTTCTCATTTCAAAAAAAATCAAAGGTCCTGATAAACTTTGGAGAAACAGGCATTTCAGCCTCGGCGTACTTATTATTATGCTATATGTCGCACAGGTGCTGCTGGGAATCAGTATGGTGTGGTAAGCCATTGACAGTTTAAGAGGGTAATCCCCGTATTTGCACATAACATCTGTAATCCAGTTATTGATGGTAAAACCTGATATTGAACAATTCGGAATAACAAAAGAACAGTGTGATGCCATTTACGCAAAAAAGAATAAAATACGGAATTACACATTCGGTATAAGCTCTGCAGCCGGCATCCTTTCAGGTTGTCTGTTTGGTATATATATGTCGAAAGGTGCTTATGAAACTGTATTGTTTATTCTTTTTTTCGGATGTTTCCTCGGCAGTCTGTTCGGAGCGGTTTTCACTATTATTACGGTAAAGGGATTGTATACTCTTCTGCTGTATATCTTCTCGCCAGCCTACAGAAGCTGCAGGCAGTATCTCTCTGACAGGTCTAAAGCGGAATCACGAACGGAATAAAAGAAATGTTCCAACTGCTTGAGCCGTTAAACTGTTCAAGCGGTTCAAGCTGATCAAGCTGTTGAAACCGTCTTTTTTAACAAAACTGAGTCAGGCCTTAGTGGGAATTTTCAGGACCTGGCCTTTTATTAGTCTGTCCGGGTTTTTAATCGAGTTTGCTTTTATAATGGCTTTAAGCGATGCGTTATATAACTTTGCAATGGAGGACAGGTTTTGCCCTGACTGTACATGATGAAGTTTCGTAATATCGATAGTGATTCTTTTTTCAGCTGCAGCAATAAGGGTGTATTCATGGTTGAGTTTTTCTTTCATGCCAACAGGGACTTTTAAAGGATACTTTTTTGGTAAAAATCTGCGTGATTTCAGAACAGATTCATGTAATTCGGGATTTAACCGGGTTATTACCTTTCTGTCTA
>CALZJD010000209.1 GCA_945787795.1 Thermodesulfovibrionia bacterium
AAGAAGAGACAGACAGAGCGCAGTTATGAGCGGCCCCAGAATAAATCCAAGAAAACCGAAATACTTCATCCCTCCCAAAACGCTGAAGAAAACAAGGAGCGTATGAAGCTTGGTCCTTCCGCCTATTACAATCGGCTTTATAATATTGTCTACGCTGCTTATTATCAGCATGCCGTAAAGGAGAAGTCCAATCCCTTTCGCAACACTTCCTGAAAGGAGAAGCATTATCCCTGCAGAGCCCCATATGGTAAAACAACCGAAGAGCGGCACCAGCGAGAACAGGGCCATTGCCGTACCCCAGAACACAGGCGATGGCAGACCGAATGTCAGAAAGGCAACCCCACCGAGAGTTCCCTGGACCACACCAACTGCCAGTCCGCCATAAATAGCAGCGATTACCATCTCCTTTACCCTCTCTTCAAGCCTGTCTTTCTGTGGTTCGGAAAAAGGGAGTAATCTCTTAATATACGTTGCAAGGACATTGCCGTCTTTCAGGAAATAGAACGTGGTAATGCACATGATGATAAAATTTATGATGAGCACAACAGCATTTTTAAATATACCTGACACCTGCTCCGCAAGGGTTTTCCCGATTGTCTTCAATGTATTAACCGCGCTTTGTTCCAGGTTAAAGTCTTTAAACATCTCAAGTTCACTGATCCTTGAAAATATTCCGGCAAACCTCGGATTGGACTGGATCTTCGCTATCGTCTCAAATCCTTTACCTTCGATGGTTCGGTAAATGTCAGTAATATCCGTCACAAGTGATCCGACGATAAAAGAAAAGGGACCGATAATAATGACAAGGATCACTATAAGTGTCACAAGAGAAGAGGCCCAGGGTCTTTTCAGGAATTTCATCATGAGCCTGTAAAAGGGATAAAAAGTTATGCTCAGGACCATGGACCATGCAATCGTCAAAAGAAACGGGCTCAGCACCTGGTAGAAAAGATAAAACAGTACCAGTATGATTGCCAGGGAAATCGTTTTATATAACCATTCAGCTTTCATATGTAATCACACCTGTTGAATATTGTATCAGCTTTATCAAAATATATGATAACAATTAAGTACCCTGCGGCAGAGACCGCAGGGCGTCCATTATTTGAAAATTTATTTTTTAGTGTCATTCCCGCAAGCGAAGCGCGTCGGGAATCCTGGCGGAAAGATTCCGGACAAGCCGGAATGACAGAAATTTGGAACTGTGGCAGAGACAACAGGGTATAATAATTATTGACATATTCACCTTATGATCCTGCCGGGCAATGCTCCCGTAGGCTCCCCATCAAGCAGTACCTGTGAACCATTAATAAAAACATGGTGTATGCCTGCCGGCCTCTGAAAGGGGTTTGCATAATCAGCTGTATCTAATACAGTCTCGGGATCAAACACTGTTATATCAGCATAGCATCCTTGAGCGAGCTTTCCGCGTCTATCTATATGAAAAGTCTTTGCTGGTAAGCCTGTCATCTTGTAGACAGCCTCTTCGAGTGAAAGGACGCCCTGCTCCTTTACATATCTGCCAAGTATTCTGGGGAAGCTGCCAAAACCCCTTGGATGGGGCTTTCCAGTAGCAGTTATTCCACTGAAACTGCGGGCAGAGCTGTCAGAACCGATCATAGTATATCCCTGTTTCAGAATTGACGAAAGGTTGTTTTCATTCATAACAAAAAAAATCGCCCCTACCATTAATTCCTCTTCGATGAGAAGATCAAAGAGAAGTGTCAACGGAGACTGGTTTTTAGTTTTTGCTATATCTGCCAGGCTCTTTCCTTCCATCCATTTATTCCTGTCCAGATGAACAGACGATATGAACACTTTTTGCCAGCAGCCGGCATCAGGGTGTTGTCTGAGTATGTCTTTTGAAAGACGGGTACGTTCATGCATGAGCCTGTTGATCTCTTTCTTCCGTCCCCCTTCAAACGCCCACGATGGCAGCACCGCATCAAGATCAGTACTTGATGCAATATAAGGATATCTGTCACAGGTTATGGTAGATCCTGATTTCTGCGATAAATCAATTATCCTGAAAACATGATCAAGTTTGTTCCAGTTTTTTTCATCACTCGTTTTGAGGTGAGAGATGTGGGCATGCACGCCGGATTCTTTTGCGATCTTTGAAACTTCTTCTATTGACTCGACAAGCTTATCACCTTCACTTCTCATATGCGTTGTATAAATTCCCCCTTCTGCAGCTGTTTCACGCGCCAGCGCAATAAGTTCCCGGGTATCAGAATATACTCCTGGCGGGTAAATCAATCCTGTAGACATCCCCTTTGAACCCTGTTGCATGGAATGCCTGAGTAGATCAATCATTTTATTAAGCTCGTTATGTTCAAGAGGTACCTCTGAATACCCCTTCACCGATGCCCTGAGATTTCCATGGCCTGTCAGCGTAACAAAGTTAACCGTGAACTGTTTCTTTTCCAAAAGAGCAAAGTATTCATCAAATGTGTTCCATCGCTCTTTTATGCCAAGTTCATCCAGTTCCCTGTCTCTGTGTTCAAGAGCATCGCCATATAAAGGGGCAGCAGACATTCCGCAGTTGCCATTGATTTCAGTGGTTACCCCCTGGCTGATTTTTCCCTCTGCCCTGCCGTCTGCAAGAAGTGTAAAATCTGAATGGGAATGGGCATCAATAAAGCCGGGACATACGCAGAGTCCCTTAATGCTGATGGTTTTATTTGCATCAATATGGGACAGATCTCCTACAGCTTTTATCCGATCCCCTTCAATTGCAACATCAGCTTTAACCGGGACTCCATTTTCAGTCCCGTTAATAACCAAACCATCTTTCAAAAGTACATCAACACTCAATACAGTTCTCCCTTTTTAAGACCGGATAGTACTTATTATTCTTACATCTTATTTCATATATTGTCATGCCCGAAGCCTGCCCCAGCAGTCAGTAGGCCGGGGTTAGTAATCGGGTATCCAGAGCATAATTAATAAAAGGATTCCGGCTTACAAACCTGCCTGCCGGCAGGCAGGCTGCCGGAATGACAGACACTTGAATATATACACCGAATTATTTGGATACTGTTAAGGCAGGCAAATTATTAGTAAGCGCCTCAGCCACTGGGCACCCCCTGCACCTCAGGATTAACAATAAGTGTGGACTGTGATATATACTTATCAATTCCCTTGGCAATGGCCTGTGCAACCCTTTCCCTGTATGTATTCGTTGCCAGCCGCTTTTCTTCTTCGCGATTACTTATAAATGATATTTCCACCAGAATGGAAGGCATCTCCGCTCCCACCAGTACATAGAACAGGGCATATTTAACTCCAAGGTCTTCTATCCTGCTATAGTCTCTTTTTAATGAATCTATCATCGCATTTTGAACGCTATGTGCCAGCCTCATCGATTCTTCACGCTTACTGTTCCTGGCAAGGTCTTTAAGAATCATGGAAAGTCCGCCCTGCATTTTCTGCATTTTTTTAATGGAGACCTTATTTTCTCTGGCTGCTACCCTGATAGCTTCGCGGTCATTGGACCAGCTGAGAAAATAAGTTTCCAGGCCTCTTACCTTTCTTTTTTTACTGGCATTTGTGTGTATGGAAATGAACAGGTCTGCCTTATTTGAATTAGCTATCGCTGTTCTTTCATTGAGAGGAACAAATGTATCCCTGTCCCTCGTATAAATAACTTCTACCCCGTGATGCTGCTTTAGAAGTTTTCCGAGCTTTTTGCCGACATGCAGTGCGATGTCTTTTTCACGCGTTCCCCCCGGGCCTATGGCACCGGGATCCTTTCCACCATGTCCGGGATCAATGACTACCCTTTTTATCTTATTTGGTATTTTTTTGTTTGTTAGCTGCTTTATTCTTACCCTTATATATATCTATGACAAGCCTGTTGGGGTCTTCAAGTGTAAAAACAGAGTATTTCTGGAATTCATTCACTTCAAGCACAACCCTGACGGTCTTGCTGTTATACTGGGCCATACGAATTGAATTAATCGTACCATTGTTAACAGATACGGTTTTACCTTTAGAAGGAACAGTGCAGTTTTTCAGGTCAAAAAAAATCCTGTCAGGATTGGTAAGGCGATGCCGGGTAAACTCCGCTGAACCGTCAAGGTCAAGCACAACTCTGGTATGGGTCTGATATGTTGAATAACGAAGCTTTTTTATGGAAATACTTTTCTTCGCTTCGCCATAGCCTATAAATACTATCAAAAGTAAAGGCACTAATAAAGCCTTTTTCATGTAATATTCTTAAAAAAATATACTTAAAAAGTCAATGATTATAGTTTTCCAGCTTTTTTGTGAGCGTGATATGATGGCCTTTATAAAAATATTAGCCCGTGACTTTGTGGATGATGAATGGACCCATAAATATATAAATTGAAATTAAGGGTACATAAGGAGCTGGCATGCATCGAGGTATTTTCTATGGTACGAGTGCTCAGTCATCAGTCTCATCCCATAATGTGATTTTAGACATGATTACATCCGTCTGATCATTTCTGAAAGCAACATTCCTAATTGTCTGTAAATTTTGCATCAATATCTGATTGTATGTCAATTAAATTATTTCATAAACCTTATCTGCCAAATTGTACTGTCATTTCTCATAAGTGCACATCACACTAAACATATTACAACCAGAAAGCAGTTTCTTGAAAGAATGGTAAGAAGAGTTATTTGCTTTGCTTCGTCAGCCAGCTTGCTTCATATCCCATTACAGGATCATTGTCCGGTTCTTGAAGAAGTTGAGGGTAAGACGTAAGCAACTCCTCCATAAGAGACTCTCTTTCTTTTATCGAGAGATCGGTAAAAAAAGGGGATTCATCAAGAATAAAAAACAGTGACTTTAATTGACTATAAAACATGTCATCCTCCTTTATGGATATGATAGCAAGTAATATGCCCAGACGATGTTTCTTTATAATAAAGGTGGTTACATGTTTGGAGGGACAGAAATTGATATTACTATGTAAGTATTATTTACAGCAACTGCGCTATTTTACACTATCAGGGAGGAGAAAATTTTACCTGGCACATCCTTAGATGTTATATTTTTTCCTGAGACTATACACGGATGGCCTGCTTATTCCAAGGACCCGTGCAACTTTGGATATGTTGTTGTTGCAGTGCTTGAGGGCCTCGATCAGCTTCTGCTTTTCAATGGAGTGTCTGACCTCTTTTAACGAAGTCATTACATCTGTATGCACAGGAACATCAAGGTCCATATCCTGAGGGGTAATGGCAAGTTCCTTTGAAACCACCACAGCTCTTCTGATTTTATTAATAATCTCCCGCACGTTACCGGGCCAGTCATGACTCTTTATGGCATCAATTGTCTCGGGTGATAATGTTTTAGTCAAATTCATTTCCTTGGAGAATTTATTGAGGAAGTATCTCGCCAGTATAATTTTGTCATCTCCCCTGTCTCTTACAGGAGGTAAATTAATATTAAAGACATCGAGCCTGTAAAAAAGGTCTTTACGAAAATTTCCCCGGGCAATGGCATTTTTCAGGTCCCTGTTCGTTGCTGCGACAAGCCGTGCATCGATCTTTTTACCACCGTTTTTCCCTATTCTCTCAACAATCTTGTCCTCGAGAAACCTGAGGATTTTGGATTGCAAAGGCAGGGAAAGTTCGCCAATTTCATCAAGAAAAATCGTGCCGCCATCAGCATATTCAAACTTGCCCATTTTGCTGGTGTATGCACCGGTAAAAGCACCCTTTTCATGACCAAACAGTTCTGCCTCAATCAGGTTCTCAGGTATCGCCGCACAATTGATCGTCACAAATGGTTTGTTTCTCCGTTGGCTCCTCTCATGAATGGCCATTGCAGTCAACTCTTTTCCTGTGCCGCTTTCACCTGTAATAAGAACCGGGATATCTGTTGGCGCCACTTTTCTGATCATGGAAAATACATTTAACAGCCCCTGACTGGACCCTACAAACTCTTCATTTATATCAAGGTTTTTACCTATTTTTAAGATCTCAACATCAACATAGTTGAGTACCCGGTAAATTTCCTCAATTGAAAAATCTCTGCTTTTTGATTCAATCCTGCTGACAAAAGACTCTTTTTCATGATTAACTATATAATCCTGCGAATGAAAATTAAGACCCCATCCGCATGTATCACATGCTCTGAACTTCTGCGTGTTCTCTTTTCCGCAATACGAACATGCCAGCTCATCATTTAAATTATCTTTAATATAGTCCCAGAGTTTAATCTTGGCATCTCTGTTTAAGTTATAAAATCTCGCTGCAAATCCAGCACCTTCAGAACGTATAACTTCACCAAGAATTTCAAATTCACCATGGCGTGGCAGATCATATTTAAGGCCTATTATTTTATTACTGCTATTTGAAATATTGTGATTAATATATCCGCCGCCCAGGCTGATGGAAGAAAATTTTGCCTTTGTTTCTGCATTCCCTTTACCGCCGTCTTTCATTGAAATAATAGACACAGGCAGATCAACTTTGCATCTTACATCTATTCGTGGCATGTTTTTTTCTCCCTTACATGTTTACGCATAAAATACCACATGAAAATATTCTTGTCAAGTTATTTTACACATCAATTTTACAATTATGTTTAATCTTAATAACTGTTAATTAATTAAACCTTTACAACAATGTTAATTAGATTGACTGTCTCATTTTAGCTTTTTAAATGAATATTCAGAGAAGTTGCAGAGCGATAGGAAATAATTAAGGAAAGGCAGATATAAGGCATTCAAAAGCTGACAACCGGCACAGATGTTACCGGTGTCAGCTGCTTTTCTCAATCAGTGCTGTTATATCAGATATAACCTTCTCAGGATCAACATTATGCATGGCTGCACCAAATGAAATGGATTCCATATTGATTCCCGGACAGGTAAAACATCCTGAACCGAAATACTTTCTTATAACATCTTCAGCACCGGGTACCGACTTGATAACATCGCCGATTACTGAATCTTTGGTAACTTCAATTTTTGTAGTCATACAACCTCCAAAATTCAATTTATTATTTACAATGTTAGTATAAGAAAAAAATCAGTCGATATCTATGATGTGGATCATAGAAACTGGCAGTATAAAATATAAAGTTTTCATTTCACATCTGGACCACCTTTACCGTCTTTAAGATATTAATGGCAAATAATATTACCGCCAGTAACGACATGGCTGAGGTAAGGATCAGCATGGTTTCCGCTGTACCTTCACTTCCCCTGGCGACAAATGGCCAGCTGACTGCCATTCCTGTCAGACCGGCATTTGATAGCCAAAACTGGACTTTCATAATCATGGGGCTATACATATGTCTGCCGCTGAACTTGGGAAGGATATGGTATCCAACTCCGTAAATCATCATTGACATAAACCCGAGCAGGTTCAGATGTACATGTGTTGAGATATAGTAACCTGCTTCACCTGGCCATAAAAGGACTGAAAAACCAATAATCGCGCCTGCAATAAAATAAACCAGGCTCATTCTCAGATACCAAACTACTGTTCGTTCCATATGTTCGGCCTCCTCGGTCTATACATGGCCAGATCTCAATTTATTCCATAACCTGTTCAACTGCCTTGATCTCGGGTATCTC
>CALZJD010000210.1 GCA_945787795.1 Thermodesulfovibrionia bacterium
GTTCAGGTGATGAATAATCATGTCCGGTCTGGGGCGTCTCAACTTCCATGCAAAATGTATTGTCAGTCACGCTGAAGCTTAGATGATAGCTCTCTGCAGCATCCCCTTCTCCGGTCAGGACATTTGCGAATAACTCAACGAGCGCTATCTGAAGCTGTCCGATAATACCCAGAGATATATTATGGTGCCGGGCAACCTGCTCCAGAGACTTGACAGCTACAAGCTCCGCCCCTGGATCAGGCGGAATGGTTACGTCAAAAGATGGTGATCTGTCTTCGATAACATTCTGAAATGTACTGCCGATGATCTCCTCCCGTATCTTTTCGTCAGGCTCCCTCTTTATCTCTTGCAGATATAATCCTTTTATTACATCGGACAGGACCCGGTCATCGGCAATCTCAAGGGTGCTGAACCCCGTCTCTACCACACCGGCCGTATTAAGCAGCCTGATTATCCTGTCCAGATCATCCTGTTTCTTTGCCAGATCTTCTGTCAGGTTTGATAAGGCAATATCATTGTCGTTTGTTAATAGAAACCAGAGAAAATTCAGGGTGGGTCTTCTTAATTGAAACTCGGATATGTAAGATTCGAGCAGGGAGGTCCAGTACGTCTGCAACTTGCCCGTTGTCACCTCTCTGAAATATATCTCCCATGCATCATCCCTGTTAAGAGATGTTCCGTCCTGGCGCGCCGCCTGAATAAAGTTTTTTATATAAAGAGGATTACCATTGAATACGGTATTCAAATCAGAAAGACCCCCTTCAATACTGAGAGAGTATTTTTCACACAGCATTTTAAAAAACATGTCTGCGTCATCCCTGTTCAGACCCGGAAGGTGTATCACATCCATATGTTCACCAAAGGCGGATTCTTCAAAAAACATCCTGTTTAGATCCGCCTGGTTGCCTGTGATAATATGGGGTACATTCCCGGAACGGATAAGACTCTCTATAAGCACCCAGAAGTCCCGGCTGTTATTATTTGCATGAAGCTCAGAAAACTGTCTTATCCTGTGAAAATCATCTACCATGACTGCCACCGGTCTGCTGCTGTTCCTGTACAATTGATAGGGTGCTGACATCACATAGAACAAGAGCTTTATCGCATCATTGCCCTCACGGACTTTTTGATAACTGTCAATTATGTCGATGATCCCGTGTGATTCTGATTTTCCGGCAATGTCCCTCAAGTCTTCCAAAGAATATATGGCTGATGTTACAAGGGATGGTTCCTTCCTTATAAATGCAAGGTATTGCAATATGAAAGATCCGAGGTAATCTTTAGAGAAGTTCTCTATGGTTGTAAAGGCCTTCCTGAACGAGTAGAAGAATGGTACCGGTCCGTCATGATTATTAAATAGTTCATGAAAGAGGCGCTGTAACAGGCATGTCTTTCCAGAACCCCTGTTTCCTGAAAGAAAAATACTGCTGGCGTCACCTGAGTCTGCCTCTGCAATGATACTTTTCAGGACTTCAAGTTCATTTTTCCTTCCAATTAAGTTCTTATCAGCCATCTCTTTTAAAAACATATACGTGCCGGGAAATTATGATCAATGCATATTAAAACCATTCTACCCTGTTTCCCCCTTTCTTCTTGGCAAGATACAGTGCCTGGTCTGTCTTCTCGATCAGTTCCATTATGGAAGACGCATCATCGGGGTATGTTGCCAGACCCATGCTGACACTCAAAGGCATCTCAAGGCTTTGTTCTTTTAATGCCTCATCGATCTTTTCCTTCAGCCGGTTGGTAATCAGAATCGCATCAACCTTGGGGGTCTGGGGGAAAATGGCCACAAATTCATCACCGCCAAACCTTGCCGCTATGTCTATGCCCCTCAATGTCTTCGCAATTTTGTGAGCAAGCGCCTTAATCAAGTTATCTCCTGCTATATGGCCAAAGGTGTCATTGTACTCTTTGAACTTGTCCATATCGAGCATCATAAAACTGAAAGGATGCTTATACCTGTTATACCTGGTTATTTCCTCGGACAGCCTTTTGTTCAGATAGCGTAGCCTTTTGTTCAGATAGCGTCGATTATAAATTCCGGTAAGCGGATCTGTAATAGACAGTTTCTTGAGATGCTCGGTCTTCTTATACAGCAGGCTTCGCTCTATCGCTATTGAAACGCTGCTAATGAAAGACTGGATTAAAGCAAGGTCCCTGTCATTAAAAGATTCGCCCTCAATCTTATCAGAAATATTAATAACACCGGCCACCCTGTCCTGCAGTTTTATAAGTACGCTAAGAAAAGATTTTGTCCTGTAATGGGGCCGGTTCTCCTGTCTTACTCTCGGGTCGCTCTCAATGTCTTCCACAACAAGCGAGCCTCCGCTGTCAAAGACCTTGCCGGCAATCCCCTCTCCTATCCTGATTCTCATTTTTTCCTTTATTACAGAGCTCATCCCCTTATGCGCCTCAACTACAAGCTCTGACGTCTCATCATCAAACAGCATGAGAGACCCCTTTTCAGCATTTAACATTTCCATGGATTTTTCAAGCAGCTCGATCGATAACATATCCATATCAACTGCTGAATGTATTTTCTCCGTCATCTCAAAGGCCGGTTTCATGATTTTTTCAGGCTGTTTCTTTTCAAGTGCACTGACCCTGAGCCCCTGATTCTCCAAATTAATCTGAATATAGTCCCTGAAGGCGTTCATGATCTTCATATCTTCCCGGGACAGTGTCCTGTCAATAATGCCTATGAGTCCTTCGATGGAGTTATTCACGAGAAGAGGAAACAGGCATAGTGAATTTATGTCTTTCAATGCGCTGCCTGATATGAGCGCTGCGGGATTGTCAGACACAAAGACTGATCCCGTGCTCATCATTTCGTTAATGACAGGGTTGTCAGAGCTGATCTGATAATCCATCGCACTGTCCTGATACCTGCCGGTGCTGCATACAGTTCTATACACGGACTGGTCCCTGTCCAGAGACAGAAACATGGATGAAGTCTGGCCCATCACAAACTCGATCGTATCGAGTATATACCTGTACATCAGTTCAGGATTTCTGGAGAGCGTTTTTATTGTCTGTCCATCAAAAAGAGAAGTCATCCTTAAGAGCTTTTCTTCCAGTTTGTATTTTTTCTCATGACTCTTGAGCAGACGAATAACGGTAAGGGAGACATATTGCATTATTAACTTTGTATGTTCTTCCCCCTGAAATTCAAATGGCATGGAAACAGGAATTTCAGGCGCTTTCTTTTCCTTCATGACCCTCAAAAAATCCAGCATGTCTTCATACTCTGCAAAGCTGTCTCTCCCGATAATGTAAATTTTATCTCCAGGTCGCTCAAGGGGTATGACAAAGCATGATATCTTCGCGTTACACTTAATAACGGCAGGCTCGCTCATTCCCATCCCTTTTAAACATGAATTCGGACAGTCCATGCTATGAGAACATTTGGTCCTGACAAAGTTGCAGAGTGGTTTTTCATTCGTATTGAACAGAAGATCACCATAAGAATCATAGAGACTCAGCTCAAACCTGACTACTTCTGACAGGCTCCTTAAGTACTCAGCCCACCCTGAAGATGTCAGCAGCTCCTCAAGGGGCATCTCATCCCTGTCATCATCTGCATCAGAAGCATCAAAGCTGTCATTACGGTCAATAGAAGACATGTACTGCTCCAATGTTATTAATTTAAAGAGTTTTTTGTAATAGGCGTAAGAATACAAGTCTGCTACAGCTGAACATGCAATAATATGGCCAGCTTATAACATATTGAATTAATTAGATTTTTTATAATATTATCGATACGGTATGTTAAAACAATTAACACATGACTCTTTAAAGCATATAAAGTCAGGAATTTTGATTAATTTTAGTAGAGTTAGCATGTGTAATATATATTTACAGTACATGCGATTATCTACTTTATGCAGATAGCCCGTCGATATTAATCGCTATTGAGCATAGCATGTTATGAAAAATGAAATCAACGGGATCAGGAGTGACAGATCACTTGCCAGTTAGTTTTCGTGGATCAAGCACTTTATCAGCTTCTTTTTCTGTCAGCAGCCCCTTCTCAATGGAAACCTGCTTAACTGACTTGCCTGAGCGATAGGATTCCTTTGAAATTTCAGCAGCAGATGAATAACCAATGACCGGGTTCAGGGCCGTTGCCATGGCAAGGGTTGCATCCGCATATTCATTGCACCTGATGCGGTCGGCCTTGATACCTTTAAGACATTTATCAGTAAAAGCAGCAATCCCATTTGAAAGTATCTCAATCGAAAACAACAGGTTATGGGCAATAACCGGCATCATCACGTTCAGCTCCAGCTGTGATGCCTGGGTTGCATAGGCAATAGCAGTATCATTTCCCATGACCTGATAACAGACCATATTAAGCATTTCAGCCATAACCGGGTTTACCTTGCCCGGCATTATGGAAGAGCCCGGCTGAACAGCAGGAAGCTGGATCTCGGCAAATCCTGTTCTCGGACCGGAACTTAACAGGCGGATGTCATTGGCTATCTTGGTCAATGTTACAGCAACACCCCGGATGGATGCACTCACTTCAAGGGCAGGATTCACATTCTGGATACCTTCAAACAGGCTTTCGCAGCTCCTGAATTTTATTCCTGTGATTCTTCGTATTTCCTTTACAATACTGATTCTGAACCCTGGAGCAGCATTTATGCCGGTTCCAAGGGCATTACCGCCTATAGGTAACGACAGCAGGGAATCAGATGCCTTCCTGACACGTTCAATATCTCTTTTGACCGCCTCGGCATAACCGCCAAACTCCTGGCCAAGTCTTATGGGTACCGCATCCTGCATATGCGTCCTGCCGGATTTGACTATATCATCAAAATCCCCGGCCTTTTTATGCAATGCCCTTTGCAACTGTATAAGAGCAGGCACAAGATCATCTCTTACCGCTTCGTAAGAGGAAATATATATTGAGGTCGGGATGGTATCGTTCGTTGACTGTGCCATATTTACCTGGGATGTGCCCGCTCCTGCCTGATATACGTCTACTACAAAATGATCGTCATACGTCCCCTTTATCACCTCCAAAGCGGCTTTTTCGATCGCCTTAACGAGCTTTTTACTGATCTGTCCCAGAGAGCCGTTTGCCCTGGCAGCGGCAAGCTTGACTATTCCCTGGGCCCTTATAAAACGCCTTGGCAGCTTTAGTCCGCTTATGGGAAAGTTACCAACTGCCCTTTGCGTCTGAGCGCCATAATATGCATTATCAGGAAGTTTTACTTTCCCCAGCGTGTCTTTTTCTATTCTCACGTTTCAGCTCCTCTCATTAGATATTTGTCTAAAAAATGTGCCTTAGTTTACCACAGGCATATGAGAAATTATAAATACTCAAACCCAGACATTACCTGTTTTATCTGGCCCTGAATCTTCAGGACGCTGTGCATGTATGCATAATAATTTTTAATTTGGAACCTGGGTATCATTTCATTTATAATGATTACCATGATTCCTGCTTCAGAGATAATTATCAGGCTGTTTCTTGGTGCTGTCATCGGAGGCATCATAGGATTTGAGAGAGAAGTCCACGGCAGGGCGGCAGGCTTCAGGACTCAACTGATTGTATGTGTGGCTGCGGTTCTGATAATGATCGTTTCTGAAAATTACTATCATTACCTGCACAATCTTGATGATTCGCTCAGAATTGATCCGGCAAGAATTTCTGCAGGAGCACTTATAGGAATCGGTTTTCTCGGTGCCGGCGTAATTATTAAAAGCGGTTTTGCTGTTCGTGGATTAACAACAGCAGCTTCTATATGGATTGTCTCTGCAATAGGCCTTGCAATCGGAGGAGGTCTGTACCTTGAAGCCATCCTGACAGCACTTATTACCATTTTGGCACTTATGGTCCTCAGGGGCCTGGAGAAAAAAATAAATACTCTCCGTTTTAAAAATATCGTGATTTCCTCATCAGCAGGTGAAAATGTTGAAGCGCAGGTACTGGCCATATTTGCTAAAAAAGGATTTCATGTTCATTCTGTTGATTATGAAAAAAAACGTGACTCTGGTCAGCTTACCTGGCATTTCACGGTATCGGTGAGGGACAAAAGCGCTATCAGGGAAATCTTCCATAATCTCAGCTCAATGGATGCGATTTCTTCGGTCAAAGTCTTTGGTTAATAATTCATCTATCGATATCTAAAAACAGTCTGATGATATATGAGAGAATCAGGAAGCGAGGAGTTTATTAAAAGGATACCGTCTTAAGAACCCGGTAAACTGTTCAATCGTATGAGACGGTTCCTTTGACTTCTTGAATACAAGAGAAAAGTCTCTTACAAATTTATCTTCTTTAAATGCTGCAGTTTTCAGGCTTCCATATCTGAGCTCTTTTCTGGCGGCCCATTTTGATAGAATTGACGTTCCCAATCCCTCTTCAACAGCAGTTTTAATTGACTCTGTACTGCCCATTATTAATGAGATCTTCAGGTTCTGTTGAGAAATTCCATGTTTTGCCAGGTATTTCTCAATAGCCTGTCTTGTACCGGATCCCTCTTCCCTGAATATGAGAGGCTCCTTTGAAAGCTCCATGATGGATACACTGGCCTTCTTTGACAGAGCATGATACGGAGACATGATAAAGACCATCTCATCGCCAATCAGTTTTTCAACAATCAGTTTCTGCTTGTTAACATCACCCTCAACAAGTCCCACATCTACGCTGCCGGAATTAATAAAATCGATTACGTTTTTACTGTTTCCCACATGCAGATGAACACCGACTTTAGGGAATTTTCTTTTGAAATCCGCAATGACAGAAGGAAGGACATAATTGCCTATGGTGGAACTCGCGCCTACAGAGATAATCCCTTTTACCAGGCCTGTCACACCCCCGATCTCCTTTTCAGCAGCCGAGTATAACGTGCTTATCTCCTTGGCATATTTGTACAGCATTTCTCCGGCCTGCGTTAGCGTAATGACACAGCCGGAACGGTTAAAAAGCTTGGTGCCATACATTTCCTCAAGTGCCTGGATTTGCAAACTTACTGCTGGCTGGGTAAGACGGATTATTTCAGAAGCCCTTGAGAAACTTTTAGTTTCTGCAACGATACAGAAAACTTTTAACTTATGATCATCCATTGATAATAAGTTTAATTAAATTAAAATGTAAAAGTCAATTAGTCCTGCCTGCAACTGAACTGTCACGCCGGCACAGTAATTATTATAAATTTCATTCATAATATGGTGTCTCCATTTATGACTGATATTGAAGATTGCCTTACAAACCTTTTTTTGATAAATTAACATTACTAATTACACTATTTATTATATTGTCTTGACATAAAGCTTGCCTGTTAGTTTATAATCATTGAGATTTTATAACTTCAATTTCGACTCCCTTTGTTAAGATGACATGGTTCTCCATACGGATAAGAACCTGAGAGTACAAATAACACTAATAAGGAGGTAGTATGAGACTTTTCATCACACTGGTATTACTCATCGTTGCAGCAGCCGTGCCTCAGATGGTTTCAGCTGAACCGGCTAAAACAATCGATGAGTTAGTCGCACCTTATGATTCTTCGAATTGCACAGAGTGCCATGAAGAAGTTCATGAAAACTGGGCCAAATCATGGCATGCACAATCCATGACTGATTCCAGGGTAATACGAACATGGAGGACCTTTATTTTGAGCGGGCTTGATAAATCCCCACAGGCAAAAAGGAGAGACCTGAAAGATATCTGTCTCCCCTGTCATGCCCCGGTAACAAAAAAGGTTGAGATGTCTGATGAACTGACTGTACAAATTACAGATTTAATTGTAACTGCTGCGGAAGATAAAGACACAGCAAAAAAAGAGGCAGCACTCAAAGAACTCTCAAAACTTAATATTGGCTGCCTTGAATGTCATAATATAGAGGGTGCAGCTGACGGCAAGCCATTGCCCAATACAATTTATGGTCCGGGTGATGCTGATGAACCTCCGCATAAAGAGGAGTTTGGTTATGACACGGTAAAATCGGATTTCCTGAAGACGTCCAAGTTTTGTGGTACCTGTCACCACGGGTGCCCGCCGGACATGCCGTCTTCAATATGTCCGACCTTATACACAAGCTATGAAGAGGCATACCTTGCCCATGGCGGTGACAAGACCTGTCAGCAGTGCCACATGCAGGGTGAAGATGGTGCAAGCCACCGTTTCCCCGGCATTTACGAGAAAGACTTCGCAGCTACAGGGGTCGATATCAAACTGAGTGCAAGCCCAAGCGAGTATGTTGATCATCTTGCGAACAAACTAATGCCTGCCGTGGTCATGAATGTTCAGTTAAAAAACACTTCCGGTCACGGTATACCACATGGCTGAATATACATACCCAAAGCGTCACTGGAAGTGACCGTAAAAGATCAGGACGGAAAAGTAGTATTTTCTAAAACAAAAGAGTATGCTGTATATGACCTTCATTTTGCAGATAACAAAGAAGGTTACTTGGGTCTTAATAATTGGGACATAACAGCCCAGAAGCATATAGACCTCGGTCTTGAGCCCCATCACACCGAATCTCTTACCAATGTTCTGCCTCTGGCAA
>CALZJD010000211.1 GCA_945787795.1 Thermodesulfovibrionia bacterium
ACATTTTCTGTCCAGTCCTCTCTTCCAAACAGATCAACAGGAAAGCTTCTTCTTACCCTGCTGTTTATCCCGTCAGCGCCAATGATAACATCTGCCGTAACATCCCATCCCCCGCATGTATGAACACTGCTCTTTGATATATCGATGGACTTCACCCCATCACCCTCAATAAGAGAAGCCCCTGCCTGCTGCGCTTTTTGCAGGAGAAAGTTATCATATTTTTCCCGGTCTATGAAACGAAAGGGGATCTCAAAACTTCTTTCTGTTATCAGCCTCTTTTTGCCGTATACCTCATAATGATCAGACTCATATTCAATAATGCCATGCTGATTAAGTGTATCAACGGTTGCACCAAAGACCCTTTCCAGCAGCTTGACCGTTCTATCAGTAATAAGCCCTCCGCAAAGCTTTTTCCGGGGGAATTTATTTTTATCGATAATCAGCACATTCAGGCCGGCTTTGCCTAAAAGAAACGCTGCTGTTGAACCCGCAGGACCGGCGCCGGCAATGATAATGTCAAAATGAGTGGATGTGTGAAGCATGGAATAATCAGTTATTGTCCAAGCAGTATTGAACCGCCTTTAAAAAATGTCCCTGCAACAGCAGCCGTCATAAGACAGGCCAGTGTTGCCGCTAGCAATGCCCGTGGACCCACTGCAGAGAGGTCTGCTGTCCTTGACGGAACAAGCGCAGCAATACCGCCTACAAATATTGCAAGTGATGCGATATGGGCAAACCCGCACAGTGCATATGTTGCGAGAAAAGCGGATCTCGGATCTTTCAGTACTCCCCCATCCATCAGCACAGCCAGGTCCATATAGGATTTTGTTTCAGTTACAATGGCCCTCTCACCTATAACTTTTGATATTTCAAATGCATCAACAGGAGGAACACCAATTATTATGGTAAAAGGGTAAAAGACATATCCGAGCAGTCCCTTTAATGACCAGTCAATATCTAACCCGATCATTTCATTCACTTTTGCTCCAGCGCCTGCAGATATGAAATCAGCAAGGGCAACCAGTCCGAGGAACGCAATGAGGAGAGCAACAACGCCTACCGCCAGTTTCAGTCCTGCATTGGCTCCGTTAATAATCGCTTCGATCATTGATGATTCTTTTTGATAGTATGGCGTTACATCTACTCCCAGAGTCTCAGGCTGCCCTGTTTCCGGCATCAAGAGCTTTGACATGATGATCGCTGCAGGTGCAGACAGAAACGAGGCTGATACAAGGTGTCCTGCGATTGTTGGAAACTGGTTCTGGAGGATGAGAATATAAATTGCCAGCACAGTTGATGCTATCGTAGCCATGCCTGCGGTCAGAATGGTACAGAGTTCTGACTTTGTCATTCTTTCCAGATAAGGGCGTATAGTTGTGGCAGACTCAATCCCCACGAAAATATTACTTGATGCACACAACGACTCAGCCCCGCTAACCTTCATCAGCTTTGAGAAAATCCGGGCAAAGATTCTGACAAGCCATGACATGACCCCCACATAATACAGGACCGCCATGAGACTGGCAAAGAAAATAATCTGCGGCAATACCTGTACAGCAAAGATAAAACCCAGGGACTCCTCGCCAAATTCATTGGTCGCGCCCGGCGGAAGGGCCAGTCTTCCGAAGAGAAATTTTGTTCCTGCACCGGCAACATCAATTACTTTTACAAGCGCATCATTAATATACATAAAGAGTTTGGCACCGGCCGGCACGATAAAAATAAACAGGGCAAAAATCATCTGAAGTGTAAGTCCCCATATCACGACACGCCAGTTGACCACTCTTCTTTCTTCAGATAACATCCATGCAAAGGCCATGAGAATAAATATGCCGGCAAAACTCACGAGGTTATACATTACTTCATCCTTTCATGTTGATAGTTGGCCAGAGATGTATGCTGAATGAAATGCCGGGACCAGGGACATATCCCGAATGAATGTCCTGACAAAAACAGTTGATGCATATAACGTGTCATATAAGCTCTGAAATGATATCGTAAAATGACATGTTAGATCAAGAAATAAATTAAATCTCTATCTCAACACTGCTCAAAATATACGCCTTTAAAAAATCTCGTGCAATGTTTAATAATAAGAACAACTAATCAATCAAAAGGAGATGCATGATGAAAAAGATTTTAATCGCAGCACTGTTAATGTCAGGATTTTTTATGTACGGAATCTCTGAAGCTGTTTCGACCAAACTGGTTGTCAGGGCCAAATCAAAAGACGCCAAGTTTGTGGGAACAAGCATGGGCGGGGCCCGTGTAACCGTAAAGGATAGTGAATCCGGGAACGTGTTAGCAACAGGAATAACGCAGGGCTCCACAGGAGATACCGGAAAAATCATGATCGAACCAAAAACAAGATTTGGCACCATAAGTGATGGGGCGGCAAAATTTGAAACATCAATTGATATTAATGAACCTGTATTGATTACGATTGAAATTGATGCCCCTCTGGTCACAAAACCGGACATGATAAAGAGTTCTACGCAAATGTGGCTGATTCCTGGAAAAGACATCACAGGACAAGGGATTATTATAGAAATCCCTGGATTTTCTGTAATTGCCCGCGCACCGGAAAAGATCAACATGACCGGCGGTAAAGCAGTTATTCCCTTTCAAAGCCGGATTGTCATGATATGAGGGTGCGCCTTAACCCCGGGCGGGTTATGGGACTCCAGCAAATACGATATCCAGGCCATGGTTAAATATAACGGTAACATCATTGATACTGTTCCGCTTTCATTTAGCAGTCCAAGCACGTTTAAGGGACAGGCAGCGGTTTCTGAAAAAGGCGATTACGAACTAATTGTCTATGCCTTTGATCCTCAGACCGGCAACACGGGGGTAGACAAGGTCAGAGTAAGTGTAAATTAATGAGGCTCATATCGAGGTTGAACCTCAATATATCTTTACTTGAGGGATAAATATGAACATATCCAACGAAGACGTAAAAGAAATAATTGCTGAAGTCCCTGAAGGCCATACGCATTTAAGGACAACTATTGTTTTTGGAGACGGAAAAAGCATGACCTTCCAGGAGGCTACCATTGCAAATATTGTCAGGGCCTATATTGATGTGAAGACAGACCCGGTCAGGACCGGGATCAGGTTAAGAGGATCTAAAATTGAACACCGAAAAAAGGGTTTTGCAGAGTGGCAGCTGGGAGAAGACTGAACAGGAATATGCGATTATTATTAATTAACTGAAATTATTACCTTTTTGTTGTATAGTCATGATTGCCATGAAAGGGCTTGAAATTTTTTTTTCTCATTCGTAAAATATTTTTTCTGAAGTAAATAACCATTAAATTATGAATGACCATTCCATGATAAAGATAGAGAACCTGACAAAATATTACGGCAATACATGTGCAGTTGATGAGATCAGTTTTGAGATCAGAAAGGGTGAGGTCCTGGGCCTGCTCGGACCAAATGGTGCAGGCAAGACAACCACCATGAGGATGCTTACCTGTTTTCTTCAGCCCTCCTCTGGTGATATCAGGGTAAAGGATTTCAGCATAGAAGAGAACTCGCTTGAGATAAAAAAACTGATCGGATACCTGCCTGAGTCAGCGCCCCTCTATCCTGACATGATTGTATATGATTATCTCAGGTTCATTGCGGATATCCGGGAGCTGGAAAAGAGAAATATTGATTCACGTATAAAGGAACTGGCAGGCATGTGCGGTATAAATGAGGTCATGCATAAGTCGATCAATGAACTCTCAAAGGGATATAAACAGA
>CALZJD010000212.1 GCA_945787795.1 Thermodesulfovibrionia bacterium
AAAGGCGGAGCAGAACTGCTCTGCGGCGGCAATAAAATTTCCAATACATGTTATGAACCCACTCTGCTGCTCAATCCTCCGCTGGATTCAAAATGCTCTGCTGAAGAAATCTTCGGACCTGTTGTCTGTCTTTACGAGTATGAAAACTATCTTGATGCTGTGGAGCTGGCTAATAAAGTCCCCTTTAATTTCCAGGCAGCGGTTTATACTGCATCCCTTGATACTGCACTGGATTGTGTAAAGCGTTTAAAGGCCAAGGCCGTGATGGTCAACGAACATACTGCATTCAGAGTTGACTGGATGCCCTTTGGCGGAGCAGAAATGTCAGGATTGGGAGTTGGGGGTATAGGATACTCTATGCGTGATATGTGTCATGAAAAAATGATGGTGATTAAATCAGGTGTTGTTTAAATAGTAGATTTTGAAATGATTAGAGAATGGAATGGACATAAACCGCAAATCGATCCGACAGCGTATGTACATGAAACTGCCGAGGTGATCGGGAAGGTTGTTATTAAAAAAAATGCCTCTGTATGGCCCAATGCTGTTATTCGCGGAGATATAGAGCAAATAGTGATCGGTGAAGAGACCAATATTCAGGACAATACGGTTATTCACACTGATTACGGTTCACCGACAGTTCTTGGTAAGGGGATTTCTGTCGGCCACTCGGTCGTTTTGCACGGCTGTACCATTGAAGATAACTGCCTTATCGGAATGGGCTCAATTATACTGGACGGGGTCACCGTTGAAACAGAATGCCTCATTGGGGCAGGGGCGCTGGTCTCTCCGGGCAAGACCATACCCAGAGGGTCACTTGCAGTGGGCGTGCCTGCCAGGGTAAAAAGAACCCTTGAGGCTGATGAAATTGAAGACTTCAAAAGGAATACAAAAGATTATCTCAGGTTGGCAGAAGCTCACAGAAAAACGTCCCGTTTACTGTAATCTGTAATCGATTTAGAATGAACCGATGGAAACACATTTTAGCTTTTCTCGTTACTCCTCTTGGGACACCAGTTACATTTGCCGTGTGGAGCGGGATTGTTTTTGAACCGGGGAGTTTCAGTGCAATAACGTCTTCCTTGCAATCATATGTTATTTTGACAGCTCCGGTGGCATATATAGCTGCCCTGCTGCTTGGCATACCTGCCGTTCTGATTATATCGCGTAAGGCGGGGCTTACGTTCCCGGCTCTTGTTATTGCCGGCATTCTTCTTGGAGCGATTGTTGGCTTATTGACAGGATTTCACATAAGTGGCTATGACAGTGACGGGATGTTTGAATTTTTTGCTTTTGATTTTTACTCTATATACGCCCCTGCCACGATATCAGGAATGGTCTGCGCAATTATTTACTGGGGAATTCGTAGGATAAATTAACGTAACTGTTTCAACCGGTTGGAACAGTTTTTCCGTTCAAGCCGATTGTGTTGAAAATGCTCATTACATCTTCGGCTTTGGCAAACAATACTCTTTTCGTAATTCACAAAGCTTCTTAATCATTTCCTCATATTCCTTATTAATAACAGCTTTCTCAGTCAGGCCGACTGCCTTGATCATGTATCCATGAGGGCCCTGATTGATGATAAAGAGATGGGGGCTTAACATTTGCCCTCCTATGTCTTCATTGGATATGCCCGGGGCATAGAACATGTAATGAGGATAGTTGATTGTCGTGACTGCGTCGCTGTTATCCGGGTCCTGGTAGGCTCTTAATATCGGAGAAAGCATATAGGAGATACCGGTCCGCTCCGGAGCTCCATAGTGCTCTGATTTGAACCGCTGGTTGATAATTTTTTTCAGTTCAGCTGCCGGGGTGCCTTCGGCCCTCATTTTGGCAGCATCCATCATTACTCTCATGTGTTCTTTTGCGCCAGCGCTGTCAAAGGAAATCGGAACGAGCATGTCGTCTCTGTATTCCGTATAAGGCCATGACCCTCTGAATCCACCGGGATCGATCCTATCAACCAATGCGTGGAAACCGTTAGATCCTTTGCGGGCAACTTCAAATCCCCTGTCCGGGTTCAGTACATATACTGTGGCGTTTTCTCTTAGATGTGATGGCAAAGAACTCAATGCCAGTTGGATTTCCAGATCTTGTGGTAATGGCTTTATTTTACCTTCGTGACTTGTCTGTTTATTTTCTGCCATTGCTGTCATGGACAATAACAGGAGTGCGATAATTGCAATTGTTTGTACTTTTCTCATGTTGACCTCCGTTTTAAAAAATAAGTTTCAACCGCTTGAATCGCTTGAACTGTTCCAACTGCTTGATCAGTTTCAGACATTTGAGCCGTAAAACTGTTCAAGCGATTCAAGCGGTTGGAACAGTTCAAACCTTCTTCTTTATTAAATATTATGATTCCTTCAGAGGCATTGATATGACTAAAATCATAAATGGAAAGATTTCCAACTAAAATGTGTAGTAGTCTGAAAACTTATAAGAATGAGAAGTTTCGATAGAAGTCTTCTATCTTTATAGGAAGTGATTTAACCTTAATAATTCTCTATTAGCTTGATTGCAGGATTTTCTTTAAAATTGAAGCTAATATCTAATTATGGTATGCCGTGTATAACGTATGACTAGTCGGTTAAAGTCCGACCGTGGGAGTTCGGCAGTTCACCCACGTAGCAGAGGGAGGTGTCAAGGGTAACCTGAAGCACTAAGTTCCCTGTCAAAGTCCCATTCAGTGGGGCGAGCAAACCTGCGGGTTGTAGCGAAAGCGAACCTATATGTAGCCTCGTAAGATATCAAATGGAGTTGCCGACTCTCTGACTTTTGGAGGAAGGCTGACACATCTATCCTAACAATAACTGCCAGAACCGATAGATGGACTCCCGGGGTATCAGGGTCGACACGCAGGGGAAGTCATACGGGGTAGCACGGGAGACCCTTGCAGGTGCTGAACAGGCCAGCAACTGGTGGATATAAGGGAGACCGAAGTTTCACTGGGTCTGTAAGGGAGTCGGAGTTGCTCATAGTACCGTTTGTATCTCAAAGACAACATAACTTTGAGAGAGGGAAGGGGCAATACCTTCATCGTGTTTCTGAAGGAGAGAAGGAAAGGAGATTGCAGAGATGCTGAAAACTCCAGAAAAGATTCGGCAACTTCAGAGGAAACTATATCAGAAGGCAAAGCAGGAGAAAGAGTTCAGATTTTATCTTCTCTATGACAAGGTCTACAGGATGGATATCCTGAACCATGCCTACAGACTTGTCAAAGCAAACAAGGGAGCCTGTGGAGTAGATGGGGTGACCTTTGAAAGCATAGAGGGAATGAAAGGAGGGGTACAAGGGTATCTTGAGAGTGTAGCAAAAGAATTAAGAGAGAAGACATACAAACCTATGGCAGTCAGAAGGGTATTGATTCCAAAGGCAGATGGGAGCAAAAGGCCACTTGGCATATCGACGATCAAAGACCGGATAGTACAAACGGCGGTAAAGATAGTAATTGAGCCGATATTTGAAGCAGATTTTCAGGACAGTTCCTATGGATTCAGGCCAAAGAAGAGCGCCCATCAGGCGGTGGATGACGTATCTGCTCAACTCAGACGGGGGAAGACTCAAGTTATTGATGCTGACATCTCTAAGTATTTTGATACCATAGTTCATGAGAAACTTCTCAAGCTGGTAGCAAAGCGAATAGTGGATAAAAACATACTGAGACTCATTAAGCTCTGGCTAAAAGCACCTATAGTAGAAGAAGATGAAGATGGTACGAAGCGATACAAGGGTAATGACAGGAGGAGTGATATCTCCATTACTTGCCAATATATATCTCAATGTGTTGGACACGATTTGGAAAGTGAAGAAGGTGCAAGAGAGATTGGGGGCAAGGCTCGTCAGGTATGCTGATGACTGTGTCGTATTAGCAAAAGGCAATACGGAGAGGATATTAAAGGGAATAGAAGTTGTTCTTGCAGATTTGTCTCTAGCTCTTAACAAAGACAAGACGAAAGTTGTAGATGCAAACCATGAGAGATTTAACTTCCTTGGTTTTACTATAACAGTGGTTAAGAACCCCAGAACAGGAAGAAAGTTTTCCCTTAGAGAACCCTCCAAGGAAGCGATGAAGCATATCCGAGCAGAGATTAAAGGACTTACCTGTAAAAGAAACCATACATTACCCGCAGAAGTTGTCATTGAGAATCTCAATCAGAAAGTCAGGGGATGGGTTGGCTACTTTTATTATGGAAACTGCAGCAGAAGCATGATTACCTTGAGATACTACCTCGAAAGAAGAATGTGTATATTCCTGAAGCGGAAACACAAAATGAGCAAATATCCATCGTTTGGATACCTGTATGAAAGATTAGGGTTGTATAAGATACCTTTAAAAGCACC
>CALZJD010000213.1 GCA_945787795.1 Thermodesulfovibrionia bacterium
TATTACAGCATGTAAAAACATGGGGTGCATAAGACACTATGTTTTGGATTTTCAGGTTTCTGTTTTGTCTATTCCTTTTTCTTATCATTTCAATCAGCTCTCATGCGATAGATATAAGGAAGACATCGACTTTCAGGGAAGATTTCTCATCACCTTCAATAACGGCCAATAAATGGGACATGCCTACCTTCGAACTTTATAATTTTAAAGCTGATCCTTCTATGGTATCAAACTCAAACGGTATAAATTATCTACGTCTTGGTAAATCTGAGAGCACAATATACCCTACGGGTTTTATTTATGCAAAAGAACACTTTTCATATGGATCGTACTCCGCGAGAATCAAGGTATCAGATGTTCCTGGAGCTGTAGCAAGTTTTTTTACCTGTACTGAAATCTCAAAGATCTTCTCTGATGGTACCCATGATGAGATAGACTTTGAGTTTATTACTGCAAGGCCTCATTCAGTCTTATTCACAACCTGGAATCTCTCCTCCGGAACAGAAGGAAACAGGCAGACGCCTACGCATAATTCATTTCTCTGGGAAAGTCCTGACTTCGACATTCGCATGTGGCACAACTACCGATTTGACTGGTATGAGGATCATGTTGACTTCTTTATTGACGGTATTAAGCGTTGGACAAGCACCCGTGCCATTCCAAAGAGAAAGATGCAAATCGCGTTGCATATTTATACCATTGATACGTGGGATGAGGTGCAATTTCCACCAAAAGATGAAATATTGCAAATGACCGACTGGGTAGAATACAGGGCATTTCAGTGAGTTCATTAAATATTCACGTTTCTCTGTTAAAAAAAGATACTTGGAGGTTAATATGAAAATTACAATTTCATTTATTATAGGCTTGATTATCATTGGTTTAGTATCATACACAGTTGCCCAGATGGGGCATGGAATGATGAGGGGTGGTCAAATGATGGAAGGAATGCATGACCACTCACCAGTCCAATATAATCCAGAATTTTATAGCGAAGATATGCGTATCAGCAGAGGAGGCTACGTATCGCTGCAAGGAATGTCATGGATGGGACTATAAAGGTAAGGAGGGGGCGTATGCAAAAGGCTCTCACTATACCGGCTTCTCAGGTGTTTATGAAGCATCGCAGAAGAAGTCTATTCAGGAGCTTGAAGGCGCGCTTAAGGGCTCTACGAATAAAGCACATAATTTTAGCAAATATCTAAGCAGAGAAGATATTTCAGACCTTTCCCTTTTCCTGAAGAAAGGACTGGTCAATACAGACAGATATCTTGATAAGAAGGGAAATCCGATAGGCGGTGACGTGAACTCCGGAGCATATTTATTCAACACAAACTGCGCTCATATGTGTCACGGAGGACCAGGTACAATGATTAATTTCGGAAAACCCGACAAGCCGGAATTTGTTGGTACTATCGCCAGCAAAAACCCCTGGGAACTGATTCACAAGGTGAGGTCAGGACAGCCAGGTACAAAGATGATATCAGCCATTATAGACAAGTGGAGTGACAAGGATATCCTTGACATTGTGGCATACACGCGGACATTACCAAAAGATCTTATTGAGGCAAAAAAATTTGAAGGACATATGATGAGTGGTGAAATGGGACATCATCAGAGCGGTATTGATACGAGAGGGTTTGGGCCATTCACAAGATAGATAGGAAATTAAGTATGCATAAATATTTTGTTCTTTATAAGCATTCTTTTTTTCTAAGAATGACCAGTATGTTAATCATAGGGATTTGCTTCTCTGTATTATTCTTAGGATTTTTTCCTTTTAATAATATTGCGAATGCACATTTTGTTGAGCCTAAAAAAGGAGACATATGTCCGATATGCGGTATGTCTGTCAGTGAACACCCTCTCTGGGCAGCGGTTATCATGTTTTCCGATGGCAAGCATGTAAAGCTTCACGGTCCGAAGAGCATGTTTACGTATTACTTCAATCTGGAAACCTATGACAAGAAATATAAAATGCAAAATGTTTCAACAATGCATGTGACAGATTATTTCACTGCCAAACACATAAAAGCACAAGAAGCTCACTATGTAATACAGAGCAACATACAGGGACCAATGGGAGCCGAACTTATTCCTTTAAATGATAGGGCTTCAGCAGAAGCATTTACAAAAGAGCACGGAGGAAAAATTTTACTCTTCAAAGATATAACGCCGGAAGTTATCAATTCTTTAAAAAATATAATTCCTGATAAGCCCACCATCAGTCCGTAATGGCTCTATTGACTTTAACTGGTAATCCTCAATGTCGGAGTCACTTAAAATCATTCAAAAAACCAACATAACCTCAACTTCATAGTCACTGCAGCTCATTAATAATTTAGATAAATGATTATTCTGATAACCTCACTATGTTGAAACTAAGAGTCGGTAAACGACTCATAATCACTCTTACTAGCAATCCACCACAACACAGAAAAGAAACATCAAGGCTGACATGAGCAGAATCTAACGATATCCGATTGAAATCTTCACTCATAAAAACTAATACGGTGCACATTGTAGTCTAAAAGCATTTCGTTTCTAATGATCAATGCAATTTATCTCCGCACATAATATTCATCCACTTAAATATGAATTTGTAGGTCTTAACCCTCTTCCAGCATATTCGAGTGTCTTGAATAAGTAGCCAAGAAATGATCCTGAATAGCGGTAACAACGTATGCAGTCCTCAATACGCCTTTGAATCAAAGATTCATATCCATTCCACGAAGATATCTTGGGATGATGTTCGATCCAATCATTGACAGTAAACCTGACCAGTTTAATGATTTCCTCTTTGGCTGTGACGTTTCCTTTTTGAGCGATTCTTACTAATGCAATAGTGATGATGTCACACATATCCTTATCGTGTCTGTCTGCCGGGCTTATGAATGCATAGAGTTTTTGGTGATATTTATGAAGAATGATCCCAACCTCGGCTTTCTTTCTGTATGATTTTGTCCTGTTAGAAGAAGGTACCTTCCATTTTCTTTGAAATTTGCGATCCAGTGCACGGGTAACCCTGTCCCAATCAATGCCTCCAATCTCTGCCCGAACGTTCTTCTTTATGAACCGATAAACATCCGGAGCATGTCTTAGTATCCATGAACTATTGAATGTATCAGGCCTCTTCTCAGTCAGCAAATCGTTTATGATTTTCACAGCAGAATCAAAATCCATTGCAATACCATACAGTAAAGCGGTAACAATTGAACAGTCTTTGTTCAACCTCAATCATAAGCCAGCCTGGCTTTGCAGTAGTGAGGTAATTAATGCAAAAGGAAGAAAAGCCTGTTGACAAAATAGGGGAAAAGTATTATATATAACTCGTCGATATAAACATCCTTTACCTGCAATGCTCGTTGTTTATCTCGTTGAAAAAGATGTCGCGAAAATGTCGCAACTTTTATTAAAAAATAGTCAAAAATGGACTATTTTGAAGAATTGAAAAACAAATAATACAATACGTTATCAGGTTTTAAGTCGTTTTGGGAGCAGGATGTCGGGGGTTCAAATCCCTCCGCCCCGACCAGTTTTCATCCTTTTTGTTTCTTCATTCCTATTCCCCCTGTGCGGGCCATATTCTCTTTGTCACTAAAGTTATTTATCAAAATGAGCGATAAATAAGTGAAATATTAATTATCACAGGGAGTGAAAAGAAATATATGAAGAGAATATTTATCAGGATGTTAGTAATGACATGCACGGGCATCTGCATTCTGGCTGCCGGGATTGTGCATGCCCAGTCAGGAAGCAATATCGATGTAGCGCTTGTCTTGGACAGTTCGGGCAGTATGAAAAAAACAGACCCGAAGTCCTTACGCATCCCTGCTGCTCAACTCTTCATATCACTCCTTGATAGCAGTGACAGGGCAGCTGTCCTGAGTTTCAGTGATCAGGGGTATCCGATTGCCGGCCTCACACCTGTAAACAATGAAGCTCATAAGAAGGAGCTTTTGGATGCTGCTGAAAGTATTACCTCAGATGGGCTTCACACTAATTTATACGATGCATTTAAGAAGGGGATGGAACTCCTGTCAGATGCAAAAGAAGAGGGAAGAGAACAGATTATTGTATTGATGTCCGACGGAATGATGGATGTTGGGGATCATGAAAAAGACAGACAATTACTGGCCAGGCTGAAATCTGAACTTGCAGGTGCATTAAAAGAGCAAAATATCAAAGTATATGCCATAGCCTTTACTGATCAGTCAGATAGAAGGTTGCTTGAGAAGCTTTCCAAACAGACCGGTGGATTTTATAACCTTGCCCTTACAGACAAGGACTTTCACCTGATTTTCACATCCATATTTGAAAGCCTTAAGTCTCCGGAAATGCTTCCCATGGAGAAAAACGGTTTCTTGATTGACGCATCGATCCAGGAGGTAACGATCGTCGTGTCTAAGGAATCATCGGCCACAGATATCCAGATACATGACCCTGATGGCCAGACCTATTCAGGTAATCAGCAATATTCAGGAATAAGCTGGTTTATATCAGAAAACTTTGACATGATTACGATACAAAAACCTGTTGAAGGCAGATGGGAAATTCTGTATAGCACCGGAAAGAACAACAAGGCCTATATTATAACGGATTTGAAACTGGAAACAAATTTCGAACAGTTATATGCGGTATTTGGCGAGAACCTGGATATTGCTGGAAACAACAGATATATATATTGAGCTGAATAATCCTGATGGGAATATATCAAGCCTGAAACCTTTAAATAGCGGTGACGGTATATTTCAGAAAAGCATTACTCTTTTTAAAGACGGAAATTATAAGCTCAGGGTTGTTGCAAAGGGAAAGACGTATGAGCGGGAAAAGGCCTTTCTGTTTAATGTTGCAAACCTGCAGGAATCAAAAGAAGACTTAAAAGCTGCACGAGATGCCAGGAAAAATGAACAGGCAGAAGCAGAGGGAAATTCAGGTGAGGAAGAAGAGGCCCCTGTTAACTGGATCAGGATAATAATTCAATTGATTTTTGTAAATCTCATTATAGGGATACTTGTCATTGCTTATATGAAGCGGCAGAGCATTAAGGACCTGAAGTTGATCGGCACATATTTCAAACGCTTTAAAGACACCAGGACATTTCAGGCAAAAAAGAAAGAACCTGAAGAGAGCGATGATGAAGCAGGGATTGCAGCTGAGAAATCCTCAGAAGAAGAGGCTGGAGAGACAGCGAACATCATGAAAACACTTGTGAAACTTGAGGATGCAGAATCTGAACGTAAAGAGGCCGAGCAGATCGATGAGGAAGAGAAAAAGGAACCTGAAAAAGAAGGAGCGGAAATTGAAGAAATTGCGTCTGCAGAAGAAAGCACTGATGATACAGGCTATGATGGAGCACTGGATAATCTTGAAGAGGAAATACAAAGGCTTGAGAAGCTGAAACAGCAGGGTGAAGCACCTCAAGCAAGTGAAGCCATCAAGGATACTGTATCAGATACAGAAGAAGCAAAGGCAGGTCATGAGATTGAAGAAGTACCGGCAGTAGTTGAGCATGATGCGGAAGCAAAAGTGCAGATGGAAGAAATAGGG
>CALZJD010000214.1 GCA_945787795.1 Thermodesulfovibrionia bacterium
ACTACTGTTCGTTCCATATGTTCGGCCTCCTCGGTCTATACATGGCCAGATCTCAATTTATTCCATAACCTGTTCAACTGCCTTGATCTCGGGTATCTCTTTTTTAATTGTCTCCTCAATAGCATTCTTTAGTGTCATGGTAGACATTGGACAACCCGCGCATGCACCGGTGAGCTTCACCTTTACGATTCCGTCATCCTGAACATCAACAAGCACTACGTCGCCTCCATCACGCTGCAGCATGGGTCTTACCTTTCCAAGAACTTCTTCAACTCTTTCCTTTAACATCATTCCCTCCTGTTTTATTTATTAATTTAATTATAACCATTGTGTTTATTTATTGTATGACCTTGATCATAAGATCTAATAGTTGTTCCCTGTCCTGATTTGACAAAGGGATCATCTTCTTTATAAGATTTACCTTTATAAATAATTATGGCATACATTTCCTCAAGATTATAACAAAAATTGTACTTACAGGACCTCATTTTACAACTGCATAATTTCTGGGCGAAACAGGGCTGTATAATTCATCAGCCCTATGATATTGAAGTTGGCGCCGGAACGTTTAATCCTGCGACATTCTTCAGGGTGCTCGGCCCTGAGCCATGGAAAACAGCCTATGTTGAGCCTTCACGAAGACCTGCTGACGGAAGGTATGGAGAAAATCCAAACAGGCTGCAGCATTATTATCAGTATCAGGTCATATTAAAACCCTCGCCCCTGAACGTGCAGGACCTGTACCTGCAAAGCCTCTCATCAATTAATATTGATCTGCTCAAACATGACATCAGATTTGTTGAAGATGACTGGGAATCCCCAACCCTTGGTGCGTGGGGACTTGGATGGGAAGTATGGCTCGACGGGATGGAAGTGACGCAATTCACATATTTCCAGCAGGTAGGAGGGATTGATTTAAAACCTGTATCTGTTGAACTCACGTATGGCATCGAGAGAATTGCCATGTATCTCCAGGAAAAGGACAATGTGTTTGATCTTCAATGGAACGGTGATACGTCCTACGGAGATATTCATCACGAAACAGAAGTCTGAAACTGTTTGACATGTATGAACGTGAAGCCATTCAGTTACTGAAAAAAAGTCTTGTTCTTCCTGCTTATGATTATTGTCTTAAATGCTCTCACAGCTTTAATATGCTTGATGCAAGGGGAGCAATCAGTGTCACAGAAAGAACTGCATACATTGCCAGAGTGAGAAACCTTGCAAGAAAATGTGCAAGGGCATATTTAAAACAGAGAGAAGACATGGGGTTCCCATTGTTAAAAAAGTAGTCAGGAGTTAGTAGTCAGGAGATAGGAAATCCAATAGTTTAGTTTTCACCCTAACTACTATATCCTAACTCCTCTCTACTATCATTAATAGATTATGAAATCTTTTTTACTTGAAATAGGCACTGAAGAAATCCCGGCAAGGTTTGTTCGAAAGGGTATGGAGTTATTAAGGGATGAGGTCTCTGCGTTATTAAAAGATTCCTTTATTGAACACGGCAGCATACAGGCCTATGCCACTCCCAGAAGGTTGGCTTTATTAATAGAGAAAGTGGTGGAAAGTCAGAAAGACAGGGTTGTGGAATCAATGGGTCCTCCCAGAAGCATTGCCTATGATGCCGGCGGTGCTCCTACCAAAGCAGCTGCAGGGTTTGCCAGGTCATTACAAATAGATGTAGGGGACCTGAAGATCGTCAAAACTGACCGTGGAGAATATGTGTCTGCGACGGTTGAGGAAAAAGGCCGCACAACAGAGGATGTTCTGGCAGAATCAATCCCGAACCTCATATCTGCACTCCAGCTTCCCAGATCAATGCGATGGGGTGATGGGACGCTGCGGTTTTACAGGCCCATTCACTGGATTGTAGCTCTCTTTGGAGAACACATAATCCCTTTTGAACTTGAAGGAATAAAAAGCAGCAATTTCACCTATGGACACAGGTTCCTTTCCCCTGCAGCTATACCACTTAAGAAGCCGGAAGATTATATTTCCAATCTTTCTCTAAGCCATGTTATGGCAGATATCGATACAAGAAAAAATAAAATATCTGATCAGATAGCAATGATAGAATCTGATAAGGGCTGCACTATACATAAAGATGAAGAACTTCTTGATACAGTAACGAATCTGGTCGAGTACCCTACTGCGGTTCTGGGAAGCTTTGAAGAGAAGTACCTGGACCTGCCTAAGGAATTACCGGTAACGGTAATGCGGACTCACCAGAAATATTTTTCTACTGAAAACAGTACAGGCGGTCTTCTTCCCTATTTTATCATTATCAGCAACACGACCCCTGAAAACAATGAGACGGTCCGCAGGGGTGCAGAAAAGGTGCTGAGAGCTAGACTTGAAGATGCCAGGTTTTATTATGCTGATGACAAGCAAAAGCCCTTTGCAGACTATGTGGAGGACCTTAAACGTGTTACCTTTCAGGAGAAGCTGGGAAGCCTGTTTGATAAAACCGCCCGCGTGGTTGAATTATGTTCGTTTATTGCTGACTATCTCAACATTGATCAGAAAGAAGATATCCTGAGAACAGCCAGACTAGCCAAGGCAGACCTGGTGACCGGGGTGGTGAGTGAATTCCCTGAACTTCAGGGATATATGGGCATGATGTACGCGATGAACTCAGGGGAAAGCGGGGAAGTCGCCTCTGCCATTCATGAACATTACCTGCCTAAATCTGCAGGAGACAGGTTACCATCCGGAAAAATAGCTCCTGTCGTATCTCTTGCAGACAGGATCGACAACATAGCTTCTTTCTTTTATCTGGGCCTGGTCCCGACTGGTTCAGAAGACCCCTTTGCATTAAGGCGTCAGGCGGTTGGAATAATACATATCATCCAGAGTAAAGGGTATCTTATTTCTATCAATGAATTAATTGAGAAAGCCCTGCAGAGACTGGAAAATTCTTCTGATAAAAGAAAAGATATAACTTCACAGGTAGTGCAGTTTTTCAATCAGAGACTTGAAGTAATCCTGCTCGGGCAGGGTTACAGCCATGATCTGATCAGTGCGGTAATGTCTCCTGATCATCTGGAGATCAAGAGCCATATATCAAGGATAGAAACTCTGGCATCCTTAAAAAAAGAGCCCGCTTTCCCCGGGCTGTTGATATCCGCAAAAAGAGTCTGCAATATAGTTTCTAAAACAGGGCACCTTCAGCTGAAAGAGTCCCTGTTGTCTGATCGTTCAGAACAGGACCTGCTTAACGCATCACAGAGAGTAGGTGACATGATAAAGAGCAGTGAATACAGCTCCCTGTATGACCTTACAGACCCGATCAATACCTTTTTCGATAAGGTTCTTGTCATGGATAAGGACCCTGCTATAAGGGACAACAGGCTCGCATTGCTCCAGAAAGTAAAAGCCCTGTTTGACGAACTGGGTGATTTTTCTAAAATTCTTGAAGAATAATTATTCTCTGAAAGAGTGCGATAAATTCCGGATAAAATCAAATTGTACCTGATGTAACAGGTCTTCTGCTTTTTTACTTTCAAGCGGCCTGGAAAACAAAAATCCCTGCAGATATTCACAATGAAGTGACATGATATGATTTAGCTGCTCTTCTGTTTCCACTCCTTCAGCAACAATATCCATATTCATGCTATGTGCCAGGGTTGCAATTGCATTGACAATCTCTGATTTCTCTTTACTCTCATTCAGACCCATAATAAAAGAGCGGTCTATTTTTAAGGCATCAACAGGAAAGTCGTGCAGATATCTTAATGATGAATAACCGGTGCCAAAATCATCAATATGTAATTTGATGCCCATATATTTTATCTGCTCCATTATGGGACCGATTGATTCTGCATTTTCCATTATCATGCTTTCCGTTATTTCAAGTATCAGGTTGTGCGGATTTATCCCTGTTTCCCCTATGACCTGATCCAGTTTCGTGATCAGGATCGGCAGTAACTGCTTGCTTGAGAGATTCACACTCATGGTTAATGAACCGCAATCCGGAATACGTCTGCTCCATGCACTTATCTGCCGACAGGCCTCCTCAAGCACCCATTCTCCAATTTTAATAATAAGTCCTGTCTCTTCAGCATTGGATACAAATTCATTGGGATGTAAAAGGCCTCTTTCCGAATGCTGCCATCTCACAAGGGCCTCAAAACCTGCAATGGTCCCTGTTCTCGCAGATATGATTGGCTGATAGTGAAGTACAAATTCATTTTGAATAATTGCCTGACGCATGTCTGTTTCCAGCTGTAACCGTGCAACTGCTTCATCATACATGCGCAGGTTAAATACTTCACAACGGGCGCTGCCGCTTGACTTTGCATGATACATTGCAATATCAGCATTCCTCAGGAGGTTCTCAGGATGGTCATATCCAGTTGTGTTAAACACGATTCCTATGCTAATAGAAGTGAATACTTCCTGACCGCCTAGATCAAAAGGTGCCGATAGTTTCTCCTGTATACGTTCAGCTATAAACAGAGCCTCACTTTTGTCCTTCAGATCTTCAAGCAATATGGCAAATTCATCCCCTCCAAGACGGGCAACTGTATCACCCGGTCTCAGGCTATCTTCAAGCCTTTTACTGACAGAGATGAGCATCCTGTCTCCCGAAGTATGTCCAAGACTGTCATTA
>CALZJD010000215.1 GCA_945787795.1 Thermodesulfovibrionia bacterium
CCGTGAGCTGGAGATCAGGGGGAATGATGTTGAGATTATTCTCCCCAAATATGACTGCATGCGGTATGACCAGATTTATGGACTGCAGGAAGCATATAAGGATCTCTGGGTCCCCTATTACGACCAGTGGGTGCACTGCACGGTTTATTTCGGGTTTGTGCATGGACGCAAATGTTTTTTCATAGATGCCCATCACCATAAAAATTTTTTCAACCGGGGGGTTTTTTACGGTCACCATGATGACCCTGAGAGGTTCGTCTTTTTCTGCAGGGCAGCCATGGAATTCATGCTGAAGTCAGGCAAGAATCCTGATATCATTCATTGTCATGACTGGCAGACCGGGATCGTGCCGGTACTTTTATATGATATTTATAAACAGATCGGCATGAGCCACCCCCGTGTATGCTACACACTTCACAATCTCAAACACCAGGGACTGGTAGGCGAATATGTCCTGAGGGAAACAGGGCTTAACAATTCGGCCCATTATTTTCACTTCGACCGGATGAGGGACAACATCGACCCCTTTGCATTACATTAAATCTGATGAAGAGCGGCATCGTATATTCCAATTTTGTGACCACTGTGTCTCCTACATATGCCGGAGAGATCAAGTATACAAATGAGGGGTACGGCCTTGGGCATACATTGCATGTGCATCAGGAGAAATTCGGGGGCATATTAAACGGGGTTGATTATGATATATGGAACCCTGAGACTGACCGGCATATCCCGTACAGGTATGGCAGAGACAATCTGGACGTCAAGTATGGGAATAAGGAAGTGCTGCGTCACAGGTTTCTGTTAAAAAATGATTATAAACCTGTCATTGCTTATATTGGAAGACTGGACCACCAGAAAGGTGTGCATCTTATCAAACACGCCATCTTTTACGCACTGGATCACGGATGCCAGTTTGTGCTGTTAGGTTCCAGTCCTGACCATGAAATTAGCAATTATTTCTGGAACCTCAAGCATCATCTCAATAACAACCCCGACTGTCATCTGGAGATAGGATATGATGAAGAACTGTCTCACCTGATCTATGCAGGCTCTGATATGATAATAGTTCCAAGCCTGTTTGAACCCTGCGGTCTAACCCAGCTCATCGCGATGAAATACGGGACAGTCCCTGTTGTGCGGGACACAGGCGGGTTACGAGACACTGTTTTTGATGCGGATCATGCACAAAAGCCATTTAATGAGCGTAACGGTTATGTCTTTCATGATTTTAATAATGAAGGCCTTGAGTCAGCATTGCACCGTGCCATAGGAATGTGGTATGCCTATCCCGAACATTTCAGGGAGTTAATGGAAAACGGTATGAGGTATGACCTGTCCTGGAAACACCCCGGAGAACATTATCTGAATATATATGAATATATCAGGGAAAAGTAAATATATATTCAGTACATTTCTTATTTCAGTTATTCCCCTCTTTGGCAAAGAGGGGTTAGGGGAGATTTTTAGGAGAAATTTTTCATAAAATCCCCCTTAATCCCACTTTTCCAAAGGGGGAGACCTAAAACCTTCCTGTTTATTTAAGGGAGAAAATACGCCTTATAATTTTCTTTAAAATTCCTTAATCTTACTTGTCATCACAGAATATTCATGATAAGTAACTCTTATGATAATTGAGATGATAATTGATTCCTTTCAGGAGGTCGTATCAGCAAATAATTCCATTATAAACCTGCTTATGGTGATGGTCATTATCTGGACTACCGGCGTACTCTTTCGCACCATCAGGCAACCCCCGGTAATTGGAGAGCTTCTGGCCGGATTCATATTCGGGCCGCCTGTTCTGGGTATTATACATCCGGATGAGACCCTGCATGTGCTGTCAGAGCTGGGGATCTTCTTTCTGATGTTTTATGCCGGACTGGAAACAAATCCTTTTGAATTAAAACGGATGACAAAACCGTCAGTGTTTGTGGCTCTTGGAGGTTTTATCCTGCCATTTATTCTGGGTCTTGGAGCAAGCTACTTTCTGGATCTTTCCCTTATCCAGGCCCTTTTTATCGGAATGGCCCTCTCCATTACTGCCATAGCAGTCAACGCGAGAGTGCTTACAGACATGAAGATGACCAGGTTTCGTGTGACCCCTGTCATTATCGGTGCGTCCATCATTGATGACATCCTCTCTCTGGCGCTCTTTACTATCATCATAGACCTTGCTTCAGGAGACGGTTCATTAATCGGCACCCATCTCTTTATCCAGATGTTGAAGGTTGCGGCTTTTTTTGGCATATCTCATTTGATAGGCATGCTGCTTTATCCAAAATTCACTAAATATTTTTCATCCCGTGAGGCAAAGGGTTTTACCTTTGCCCTTATCATGGCATTACTATTTGGAGTACTGGCAGAGATGGCAGGGCTGCATATCATCCTGGGAGCTTACATGGCCGGCCTGTTTGTACGTGAAGGCATAGTGAGCAAAGAGCTGTTTCAGAAAATAAACGACCGTTTTGTTTCCATAACATACGGATTTCTGGGCCCCATATTCTTCGTCAGCCTCTCCTTCCATCTTGATTTCTCAGTCCTTACCACTCACTTCCTGCCCCTGTCCATCCTGCTCCTTGCTGCTGTTGCAGGAAAACTGATCGGGTCCGGGACGGGCGCTCTTATGGGAAAAATGAACAAAGGTGAAGCAATGGTCATAGGCGCCGCAATGAACGGAAGGGGGGCTGTAGAGCTTATCATCGCCTCCATTGGACTTCAGATGGGGATAATTGACAATATCTATTTTTCAATTCTCATAGTAATTGCTTTTCTCACAACACTCATGCCACCCGTATCTCTGCATCTGCTGTTAAAGAAGGTTCATCTTGTCAGACTTGATTGATCCAGTGTCTCTACCAGGTTAAGTTGCTCATCACTTTGAAATAACCTCAAATCGTCTGCCTTCCCATAAACTGTAGAACTAGAGACATTGCTTCACACATAATGATGTGTTATATTATGTGTAGAAAGGAGGCAATATGGCAACCAATCTGGCATTAGACGACAAACTTATTATTCAAGCTCAAAAAGCAGGTCATCATAAAACCAAGAAAGAGGCTGTAACAGCTGCTTTAAAGGAATACATATCGCTGAAAAAACAATTGGAGATTGTTGACTTGTTTGGAACAATTGACTTTGCTAAGAATTTTAATTACAAGAAAGCCAGGAAAAGATGAAGGTACTTGTTGATACCTGCATTTGGTCTCAAGTTCTCAGACATAAAAAACCTGATACTGATTTATCAGGGAAACTGAATGAAATTATTAAAGATGGGAGAGTTGTCATGATCGGGCCAATTCGACAGGAACTTTTGTCCGGCATTTCCGAGACTTCTCAATTCAGGAAACTGAGGGATAAGCTGTCCTTTTTTGAGGATCTTCCGTTAGTATCTGATTATTTTGTCAAAGCAGCGGAATTCTGCAGTATCTGCAGGAAGAAGGGGATTCAGGGCTCAATGACTGACTTTTTACTTTGTGCTATTTCGAATTTGCAAAAGCTTCATATATATACAGACGATAAAGATTTCATAAACTATAAAAAGCATTTACTAATTCATTTATATATGAGCGATCGGGGACACAGGTAACGCATTCTTCCAGGTACATGGGTTTTACTTTATGCCTTTTACCATATAATTGATATGCTGGTATAAACTCATTTAAGATAAGCAAATAACATAAAGAGCCCTGTCATGCGTCTCAGTCTTCAGAGACAGCATCCCTTGCAGTAACAAGCACAATCCCCTGGCCCGGTCTGAGGTCATAGGCAAATGGCTCAGGAATGTATTCCATAGCATGCTCCGGTGATACATCAAACAATTGGGCCTTTGACTGCATAAGGTCGCATAATCTGTCGGTAAAAAAACTCTGGTTATGATAGATATCTTTATTGAGAATCAGCAGGGCCTCATCCCGGGAATGCGTCGATGCCTTCCAGAATAGCAATATGTGGGGATTGTCACATTGCAGTATCTCAGCTGGCGACTCTTCATGAAATACCGTGTATTTCTCCTTTATTATATTTACTTTTTTTATAAAAGAGCTGATATCAATGTCAGTCTCCTCCCAGTCATCCGGTCTGGATTTTACTACATGCATTCTCTTTCGGAAACCAAACTCAAAACCTGCAGGCATCAGAATACCTGCTGAAAAAAACTGATTGACGGCGCAATATCCCTTGTAAGGTTATACTGCTCCATCAGCCATGACCCGCGAAAATCCCACCATTTGGAGCTGTTGAAAATATAATCAAATCCCGCGCTCGCAGTTTTCCTTGTCTCATCAGATGTGCAGCCAAGTGTTTCTGCAAAAAATATGGTATCCGGATATTTTGCTCTGGTCTCCTTTATAAGTCGCTCCCAGAGACTCTTTGGAAGCTGGTATGCTGCATCGCATCGGAAACCGTGATATCCGAGATCAATCAAAAACACCACTACACTCAGGAAAAACCGGAACAGCCCTTCCTTGTCTTTTGTGTTCCTGTGATCAAACTTTGCAAGGTCTCCCCATACCACTTTCTTCCCATGTTCAAGGGCAAACGGATGGGCCACCTTCTGTTTTTTTCTCCACTCAAACCATTGCGGATGTTTAACGATCAAATCAGAGTCAACTGCACAATGATTGATTACCAGATCAATCATCATTTTAAGACCATGTTTCTCTGCCTGCCTGTTGGCCTCTTTAATCTGTTCCTCCGGGCTGAGAGAGCTGTCCTCATCGACAAATAAAGGGTTGATCTGAAAATAGTCCTTTATGGAATATAGGCTGCCCGAAAACCCCGGCTCCTGGATCGGATTAACAAATATCCAGTTAAAACCCATTTCAGCGGCCCTCCTGAAATGGTCCTCCCACTGGCCGGCCTTGCCTGCAAGCAGGGGAAATAAATTATATATGATCATCTTTTCAGGTTGTCTCATTATATCTCCTGGTTATTTAGAATCTGTAAGTAATCCCGATATCTCTTTCTGTCATTCCGGTCGTAGCGGCTCCTCGCGGAGATCAGTTTCGGACTTGACCGGAATCTGGCACGTTCAGACTTCCGACAGGCGGGAGTGACAACCCTTGATACGGGGCAAGAATAACAACTTAAACTTACGTTATTCACTCCTGCTCTTTCCACATATTATACAGCCTGTCCCTTGCTTCAATCAGCAGTGCCGGCGGTTCAGGCCACTGCTCAAAAATTATCGATCCGGAAAAATCCCGTCCATGCATCCTGTTTATAAAACCTGAAATGCCTGAGACATTTTCGCCTGCAGGTCCTGTAAAGAGCGGAAGGTGGGTGTCACTGTCACCATAGTTCTCATGCATATGAATATGAGTAATCGGAATATCAGAATCAAGCAGATCAAGAAATTTCAGAAAGTTATTCCGGCTGAAGCTGGACAGGTTGGCATGACCGAGGTCCAGACACATGCCAAACTTTCCGGATGATACAATCTTCCGCTGTCTTATAATTTCAAACAACCGGTTGAAATCTTTCGGGATGGTAAATACTGTGTTCTCTATTGCGATCCTGAGTCCTGCCTTCTCTGCCTCCCTCACAACAGGAGTGATGGCATCAACATAATAATCTATTCCCTTCTCTATACAGAGATGTGTATTGACAAGCGTTGCCCCTATTTCCGCAGCAAAGTCCATATTTTTGAGCATTATATCTATTTTGTCAGGATCACACATTTCGGCCTGTAAAGATGCATGAACAGAAAGGGCTATATCATGTGTATCAGCTACGGTCCTGATATGAGACCGGGTCTTTATGTCTATATCATTGACATCCCAACCTTCATTTATATTGTGTTTATCAGGAAACCACTCAAATGCATCAAACCCGTTGTCCACAGCATACTCAAAGGGTTCCATTACATCTGATGCGGAAAAAGATGTCTGGTTTCCTATCCTGATTTTTTTCATAGTTGTTATAGGTTATGGATTATTGATTACTCGTCACGCGTCACTGGGTAGTGCTGTTCAATATAAGTTAGAAGTTATTTTAAAATTCGTAATTTGAAATTCGTAATTTTTATTATATTTGCGGTCTCGTCTGGACTACATGATACTTGCCATTGCTATACACACCTTCGATGTCCTGGGGAGATCCCATGACCTGCTCAATAGCAATACCTATGCTGGTTATGGCCGACAGTATATCATGTCTGAACTTGTTGTCCCACACTATCGGTTCTTCAATATAACTCAGTTTCCTGCTGCGCGGCGATTCAACCATCACACTGTCATACAATCCTGCTCCTGCATACTCTGCGAGGTCTTCACCGTTTGAGTCGGAACGGAAGATCAGTCCTCCTCCACTCAATGCTACACTTTTACTTGGATATGAAAGTATCCTGGGATCGGGCGTCTTTTTGCTTGAACTGAAACCCAGGGCCTTTCCCGGATAATTTCCCACCAGGGTCTCTCCCAGTCCGGGAACTACTTCAGCATACAGCTCATTGCTGTCACCGCTCACCGGATCGGA
>CALZJD010000216.1 GCA_945787795.1 Thermodesulfovibrionia bacterium
TTGCTTCTGAAGAGGACCTTGTACGCGTGCTTTAAATCCTTGATTGTGGCTTCTTCAAAATCATGTCTTTTAAGGCCTATTGTATTAAGGCCATAAAGCCTGGCCCTTTCTCCGGCAGCAGTGGTATAGGGGGGTATGTCCTGGGGAATCGCGCTGAAACCGCCTATCATTGAATAGGCGCCTATCCTTGTAAACTGATGAACAGCCACATGACCACCTATGAAAACATAGTCTTCAACCTCGACATGACCTGCCAGCGTGGTGGCGTTTGCCATTATGATATGATTGCCTACCTTACAGTCATGGGCAATATGAACATAGGCCATTAAAAAATTATTGTTCCCGATATTTGTGACCGTGTCTCCACTGATTGAAGCGCGGTGTATGGTGATATATTCCCTGATTATATTGTTGTTCCCGATTTTCACCTTGGTTTTTTCATTGTTGTAACGTATGTCCTGAGGAGGAAGTCCTATTGATGTGAAAGGGAAAACAGTACAGTTACTGCCGATATCCGTATCTTCCATGACTATGTGTGAGTTAAGTTTGGTGTTTTTGCCTATTTTTACTCTTTTGCCGATGACACAGTACGGTCCTATCTCGACACCATCAGAAAGCCTGGCTCCTGAATCTACTATTGCTGTACGATGAATTTTTGGTTTAGCCATTTTCCAGCTCCTCATCAGATACCATGGCAGTAAACTCTGCCTGGGACACAAGTTTATCATCTACAAAGGCCTCACCGGAAAACTTCCACACATTTTTTCTGTTCTGGATGATACTGACCTCAAGCCGCAACTGGTCTCCGGGTATAACCGGTTTTCTGAACTTTGCCTTTTCAATGCTCATAAAATATGTGGATTTGCCATTAGCTCCTGAATGAAAGGCCAGTATGCCCGATACCTGTGCCATTGCTTCCACAATCAGAACGCCCGGCATAATCGGATAATCAGGAAAGTGTCCCTGAAAAAAAGGTTCATTAGCTGTGACATTTTTCAGTCCTATAGCCTTTACATTTGGTTCAATATCAGTGATCCTGTCAACCAGGAGAAATGGGTATCGATGGGGCAGAATATTTCGTATTTCACGGTTGTTCATCATCGGGTTGTACCTCCTTGACTGTTTCTTTGAAATCAGAACTGATTACGGCTTCTATTCTGTTTTCGACTTCCTGTAAACGTTTCATGTATTCAGGTAACCTGGCAAATATACTCTGTGCTCTCAGCCAGGTCTTGTGAGGAATGGCAGGCATACCTGAATATACCTTGCCCTCCGGGATGTCGCGGGTGATACCTGACTGGCCTGCTGCTATAGCACCTGTGCCGATTTTAACATGGTCCTTGACCCCGACCTGACCGGCAAGCACAACTCCGTCGCCGATTTCCACACTTCCGCTGATCCCGACCTGAGATACTATTATACATTTTTTACCTATAGAGACATTGTGTGCAACCTGTACAAGGTTATCTATTTTTGTACCCTGACCGATAACAGTGTTTCCGGTAGTGCCCCTGTCAATGGACACATTGGAACCTATCTCCACGCTGTCTTCAATAATTACTCCACCCACCTGGGGAATCTTGTAGTGCGATCCCTTTTCACGTGTATACCCAAAACCGTCAGATCCTATTACTGAACCGGAATGAATGATCACCTCATTGCCTATTACAACATGTTCCCTTATGGTTACATTGGGATGAATATTGTTACCCTGTCTCCCAGTTTGACATCATCGCCGATATACACAAAAGGATACACAGACACGTCGCTGCCTTTTTTAAAATTATTGCCTGTTACTGACTTTTCACTTATACCTGACGGATCATGGGGTTTTAAGTAGAGAGCTTCAAGCGCTTTTGCAAATGAGAATTGGGGGTTGTCTACAACCAGTATATTGACAGAGTTTTGCGCTTTTTTTACGAGTTCAACCAGGCTTTCACTTGTTATTATTGCAGATGCCGTGGAACGTGCAATATCAGGCAGGCCCCTTTTATCAGACAGGAATGTTATATCACCATCTTTGGCGTCCTTTATAGCTGCAGCCCCTTTAATATATGAATCCCGGTTGCCCAGGATTCTGCCGCCTGTGAGGTCAGCCAATTCTCTAAGTTTCATTTTTTAAGCCCTTACATGAAGCCCTGACTCCATTAGGAGAAACCGCATGATACGTTACTTCTTTGCAGGCGCTGCTTTTTTTGATACTTTATTAAAACGGGCTATGACTTCTTCTGTTAAGTCTTCTTCTTCCAAAAAGTAGATCAGACCGGCAGAAAACTTTTCAAAAATAGCTGTGTACTCTTTTTCCCGGCCTATTTCACTGACCGTCACTCTTATATCATTGATGATTTCCTGCATGAATTCATCCTGCTTTTTCTTTACCTCGTCCTGGGAGTCCTGTACCATTCTCTGATATTCCTTCATCATTTTTTCACGTTCACTCTGTTTTTCCTTCAGGGCCTGCGGGTTCAGAATAGACGACTGTTTTGCGATCTCCATGTCAAGATCTTTTATTTTACTTTCTTTCTCAGCAATTACAGACTGTTTTGCCTCAACCATTCCCTCCAGAATGCCAACTGCTTTCATACCTCTTTCAGACTGGTTTAATGCCTTGTTCATATCAATATATCCGATTTTTACATCTGCTGCATGGGTGCTGGCAACAAAGACCAGAGTAAAGACCAAAAAAAATATTTTCTTCATGAATCCTCCTGTGATGAAGTTAAATTATTTGCCAGGTTACATAATACATGATTTTTCAATATCATACATCCTGGCGTTTATTTATTTCTTAGAAAAGTCCTCCAATTGAGAATTCAACCCTGCTTGATTTTTCATCATCTTTGGGATCAAGGTTGAAGCCCCATTCCAGTCTGATTGGTCCCATGGGAGACATCCACCTGGCCCCGAAACCAGCTGTGCTTCTTAGATCACTCCCTGAGATGTCATGGTCTGTATCAAAGGCGCCTCCATAGTCAAAAAATAATACACCCTTAAGACCTGCTTCCTGTGAGATCGGAAAAATCAGTTCAGCATTCAATATGGCTTCAAGGTCTCCGCCGATTTTTTCATCGTTTTCATTTCTTGGTCCCCCTTCTCCAAACCCAAGCCCTCTGATGGTGTTAATGCCTCCCACATAAAACCTTTCATACAGAGGCAGTTTCCTGTCATTATACCCGGCCGCATAACCGATTCTTCCACGAAGACTGAACGTTGTCTTCCAGAATGCCGGGTAATAAGAGGCAGAGTCGATCACTGCTCTGTAAAAATAATTGTCCCCTCCAAGACCGGCAACGGTTGAGTAAAATGCCGTGCGTCTGCCTGATGTCGGGTCCAGATAATTATTACGGGTGTCTTTCCATATGGAAGGGCTGATGCTGCTTGTAAGTTTTCTGCCTTCCTGCTCCTTGATAATTATGGAGGCATCATCTGACACATCCGTAATGTTGGCTTCTTCAACATTGTATGATATCTTTCCTCCCACATATTCCGAGAACTCCCTGCCAAAGCCAATATATCCACCGGTGGCCTTCTTGTCATAGTTAGGATACTCTGTACTATCATTATATACACCAATTGAGGCTGATATGGGTCTGTCCATAAACCAGGGATCTTTAAGTGAGAGATTATAGTTTGTTCTGCGTGCACTGAAGTCTGCCTTAAGTCTTATCTGGTAGCCCTTTCCAAACAGGTTTGACTGGGATATTTCACCCATTACCATTAACTTGTCTACTGAACTGTAGCCTCCGCCAAAACTCAGCATGCCTGTCATCTTTTCCTTTACCCTGATCTCCATATCGATAAGATGATCTTTATAGCGCGGGATGGGATTAATATCCACGGTCTCAAAATAATTCAGATTGCTGATTCTCTGGTAACTCCTCTTGATAAGGTTTTTATTGAAGATGTCACCCTCATCAAGTCTCATTTCCCTTCTGATTACCTTATCACGGGTCTTTGTATTTCCCGCAACATCAATCCTTCCTATCCTGAATATCCCACCCTCTGACACCGAAAGAGTAATGTACGCTGCTTTCTCCTTGACATTTATATCCATTGTGGGGTTAACATCAGCGCGGGCATAGCCCTTTTCCATATATTTGTCGATTATCCTGTCAATATCAGTTCTCAGGGCACTTCTGTTAAATATTTCACCGGTTGAAACGGTTACATATTCAAAAAGTTCCTCTGTTGAGTAAATTGTATTGCCCTGGATTTTAATATCGCCAATTGTGTACTGGTCTCCTTCAGAAAGTGAAATCTTCAGATAAAGTTTTTTCTTATCAGTACTCAATCTGATCTCAGGCTCTGAGATGGCAACATAAAGATATCCCCTGCTGTGATATAAACGCCTGATTCTTTCAAGGTCTTCAGCTATCTGGTCTTTTTTATAAATACCCGAGCGGGTGAGGAAAGAAAAGAGCCATCTCTTTTTGGTCTTCATAACTTTCATGATATTTGCTGCAGGAATTGAATTGTTTCCTTCGATCTCGATACCCTTAATGACTACCTTGGGGCCTTCATCTATCTGGTATGTCAGGGCAACTGCATCCTCAGATATCTCCCTCACTATGGGAATCACTTTTACGAGCCAGAATCCTTCAGACTGGTAATAAGAGGTAATATGCTGGATATTATCCAATATGAGAGACATGTTGGCCACTGCTCCTGCCGTGATAGTGGTGTTTTCCTTTAGTTTGTCTGTGTCGATGTCATCATTGCCCTGAAAATCAAGGCTGGTGATGGATGGTTTCTCGATAAAATTGAAAATGAGTTTGACCCCTCCCTCAAAAGACTCAATTTCGATCGAATACGATACATGACAGAAACAGCAGGACTGTTATGAAACAGGTAAGGGTTTCATTGCACTTTAATACCCGTTTTCCGATACTGTAAGGTTTTATCAAATAAGGCTCCTGAGGAAAAAATTAAATCGTAGTATAGCACTTAGCCAGTTTTTAAATCCAATGAACTATATAGAGATAATATGGTATTGATCTCCTAAAGATCTTGATAACATGTGTAAGTTTTTTCGTATATGTATTAAATAATAAAAAATAAAATCTCAAAGATTAACATGACAGATTAAAAAGTAAAAAAAGCTGAAAAGGCGTCACACCCTTACGATTTACCTTAGAATAAATGAAAGGTATTTGTCTTTTTGATTCTTTATATGTCATTTTGCTATTTCATTTTGTTTTTTAAATGAAATAAGGAAAGAGGCTTCGTTTTACCATGATGTATATCCATTACAACAGCGCTCCCTGTGTATATGGTTTACCTAATTATCAGTATTATAATTATGGTAGAATACTAAACTTGAACCGGAATAATTATTGAAAATCAGCGGTGGAGGCGGCGTTTGGAAGAGAAATACAATCCGATAGATATTGAAACAAAGTGGCAGGAATTCTGGGAGGAAAACAGGCTGTTTTCAGTTGATGAGAATGCTGACCTGCCGAAATTTTACTGCCTTGAGATGTTCCCCTATCCGTCGGGAAGAATCCATATGGGTCATGTCAGAAATTATGTTATCGGTGACGTGATCACCAGGTACAAGAAAATGCGCGGATTCAATGTGCTCCATCCAATGGGTTGGGACGCCTTTGGCATGCCTGCTGAAAACGCAGCCATCAAGCATGGTCTGCATCCTTCAAAATGGACCTATGACAATATCGACTACATGAGGCAGCAGCTAAAAAAAATGGGCCTTGGCTATGACTGGCAAAGGGAGATTGCTACCTGCAGCCCCGGATATTACAAATGGAACCAGTGGTTCTTCATAAAAATGCTGGAAAGGGGCCTGGCGTATAAGAAATCATCATCTGTAAACTGGTGCCCGTCATGCGAGACTGTGCTTGCCAATGAACAGGTCATTGATGAGGGCTGCTGGAGGTGCGATACCCCTGTAACACAGAAAGAGCTTGAGCAGTGGTTTTTCAGGATTACAGATTATGCAGAAGAACTGCTTAAAGATGCTGACACACTTACAGGCTGGCCTGAAAAGGTTGTTACCATGCAGCGCAACTGGATCGGGAGGAGCGAAGGGGTGGAGGTGGATTTTAACATATCCGGAACAGACAGGAAAATGCGGATATTCACCACCAGACAGGATACCCTGTATGGCACCACCTTTATGAGCATTGCCAGGACGCACCCGCTTGTGACCGATCTTGTAAAGGATGAGAAAATACTGAAAGCAATCAACTCCCTATCAGATGATCCTGAAGAAAAAGAAGGGGTCTTTACAGGGTTTCATGCAGAAAACCCGCTTACCGGAAAAGAGATGCCGATTTATGTAGCCAATTTTGTCTTAATGGAATATGGAACAGGCGCGGTCATGGCTGTTCCTGCCCATGACCAGAGGGACTTTGAATTTGCAAAAAAATATAATTTGCCAATAGAGATAGTTATAGTGCCTGAAAACGCATACGCAGAGCATGCAGGGGCAGGGCTTGTCCCTTCCCTTGAACAGGGAGACCGGCAGGGACAAGCCCTGCCCCTGCAGCAGGCGTTCGAAGATTATGGAGTTCTTGTGGAATCAGCGCAATTCTCTGGTCTTTCTAGTAAAGATGCAAGGGAACAGATCGCTGATTATCTCGAAAAAGAAGGCATGGGGAAAAAGGTTGTTAACTATAAACTCAGGGACTGGGGGATTTCACGCCAGCGATACTGGGGCACGCCGATACCTGTTGTTTACTGTGAAGTCTGCGGAATTGTTCCTGTGCCTGAACATGACCTGCCTGTAATACTGCCTGAACATGCTGCCCTTACAGGTGCCGGGTCATCTCCTCTGGCAGAGCTGCAGGAGTTTGTTGAGACGGTCTGTCCAACATGCGGTAAACAGGCCAGAAGAGATACAGATACAATGGATACATTTGTTGACTCATCATGGTATTTTCTCAGGTACTGCTCACCCAGATCTGATGACAATCCTGTGGAGTCCGGGGCTGTTGATTACTGGATGGCTGTTGATCAGTACATTGGCGGGATAGAGCATGCTGTGCTTCACCTGCTGTACTCCAGGTTTTTCACAAAGGTGGTAAGGGACATAGGTCTTGCAAAGATAGATGAACCCTTCAGAAGCCTTCTTACGCAGGGAATGGTAATAAAGGACGGAGCCAAGATGTCCAAATCAAAGGGCAATGTAGTTGACCCTGATTTTCTGGTTAATAAATACGGCACTGACACAGTGAGGATATTCTGCATGTTTGCGACATATGTATTTAAACACCATGAAGTTCTCCGGTCTGAGATCTCTGCAGAACTGAATTCAATGTCCAGGCTCCCGGCTTCTGCATCACAGCTCTTGCGCAAGACCCATCAAACCATAAAAAAAGTCACAGGCAGTATTGAACGTGACTATCATTTTAATACTTCCATTGCAGCCCTCATGGAACTGATAAACCAGATACTGTCTTTTGACCCGTTTGAAAATGAAAATGTACTCAGGTTTAGTATAAGGCAGGTTGTCCTGCTTATCTCTCCCTTTGCTCCTCATATTGCCGAAGAGCTATGGAGAGAAACAGGGGGAGAGGGAAGTATTTTTGAGCAGGACTGGCCGGGATGGGATGATGAAATTGCAAAAGAGGAAGAGATAGAACTCGTAGTTCAGATTAACGGTAAAGTCAGGGCAAAGCTGAAAATCCCGGCTGGGCTGGATGATGAATCTTTGAAAGAAAAGGCATTTGCTGATCCAAAAGTGCAGGAATATATAACAGACAGGACCCTGAAAAAGGTGATTGTTGTTAAAAGCAGACTTGTGAATATTGTGGTGTAGATAAGAAATGGGTAGTAGGTAATTGGTAATAAGTTATGGGTTATAGGTAATAAATAACAAGTAATAAGAAATTTATAATGGTAAGTGAAAGTGAGAAATAAGAAGTTGAAAAAGGAAAACAGGAAATACGGCAGAAGCACGTTCGTTGTTATTAACTTCCTGCTTCTTACTTCCCTCTTTATACTTGTCAGTTCCTGCGGTTATCACATGGTTGGATCACGGTTTCTCCCTTTTGACTCAATCAATATCAGGCATATAGATAATAGAACTTATGAACCCAGGCTGGAAGAAAAGCTTCACAATGCTTTATCCGAAGAATTTATCAATCAGGGGATAAAAGCTGAAGGGGTATCTGCTGATATAACACTGGAGGCTAGCATCACCAGATTTGAACTTGGCGCCATCGGAGCTGTTGATGAAAGCGTCAGGGAGCAGGAGATCATAATGCTTGTGGACATCAAGGTCATAGATAAAGGTGATGTGATCGAGTTTAAGTCCATGGGCTCTCCGATCCTGATTACATTTCAGACTACAGGAACAGTGCCCCAGACTGTTGACCTCAGAGACAGGGCCACCATAAAAGCAAGCAGAGAGATCGCAAGGGACATAGTCGGCAGGATCATTATGAATTATGCTAAATAAAACTTTCCTCGGGGAAATCGAAAAGGGCCTGCCAGCACCGCTTTATTATATATGGAGCGAAGAAAGCTGTTTTCTTGAAGATGCCCTTTCCCAATTTGTGAAAGTAGTCATATCATCACACCCGGCAGACTTTAATTATGACACCTTTGATTCTTCAACTTCAGTACATGAGATTATAAATTCAGCCTCGACCCTTCCGTTTATGGCGCCAAGACGGCTTGTCGTCATAAAGGATTTTCAGGAATTCAAGGCCCCTGCAGTTAAAACGCTTAAGAAATATCTTGACTCACCATCAGACACGACCTGTATGCTTATTCTGTCCCGGAAGGCGGCCCGGGCCACTATAAAGGTTAAATGGAAATCTATCGGTCTTAATATAAAGGAATGGGAAATACCTGCATGGCTGAGGCAGGCTGCTGTTGAAAGGGGGCTGAAGCTAAGTAATGAAGCAATAGAGTATCTGATAGAATTTGTAGGCTATGAAGTTGGCATGCTTCTGATGGAACTTGAAAAGCTTGCCCTGTCAGGCAAGAAAACTATTACCGGTGAAGACATCACAGCTTCTACCGGCATGATGCGGAAATATACGACCTTTGATCTGGTAGACGCCATCATTGCCGGACAAAATGCAAGGGCTTTCAGAATATTAAAGACAATGTTCGGAGGAAGCTCCATGGAGGCGCCGGTCATTCTGGGTACACTGAACTGGCATTATAAACAGTTTTATTCACTCTGGATGAATAAGGGGGCAAGACCTGCCAGAATGAGAGAAAAGACATTTCGGGGACTTAGCAAATATCTGCCATCATATAATGAAGACAGTTTTTTTAATATTTTTAAAAGCCTGCATGAAGCAGATGTTGGAGTAAAAACCTCGGGTAGACCTGAACTGGTAATCGAGTTATTACTTATTAAGCTGCTTCAGAAGAGGAGATTGAATTGACGAGACGGGAAAGACCGGAAATCCTTCTGGATGCGGTGTTCCTGTGGATTATTCCTTTTCTTGCTGCCTTGTCAATGGCTGAAATTGCCTCTTTCAGTGCTGCTGAAGCGCCTTCAATGCTCTTGCTGGCTACCTCAGCTGAAACTTTCTTTGACAGGGTCTTAAGTTTTGTCTTGACAGACCTGTTCCTGAGTTCCTGTGCTTCGGCCTGTCTGGCCCTCTTAATGGCAGACATGTTTTTCTTTAGAGCCGGTTGTGCTGGCAATGTAATACCTCCGTATGATTTAAGTGCTGATTAAATGTGCTCTATCAGGTGAATTATCCTGATTGTTGAAAATAAAGTATTTTTTAACATGTAAAAAGCAGGAAAGTCAAGCTTTTATGGGAAAAACGGATGACAGGCGCAGTGTAGCAAAGGCAGCAGGACAAATTTCCATTGCGACAAGCGGCAGCCGCATTCTGGGGTTTATCAGGGATATCCTGCTTGCAAAGATATTCGGGGCCACCGGGTTGACCGATGCCTTTTTTATTGCTTACCGGATTCCCAACCTTTTCAGGGAGCTCTTTGCAGAGGGTTCCATGTCTGCAGCGTTTGTCCCTGTATTTACCGAAACTCTAACAAAAGAGGGCAGAGAAAATGCCAGGAAACTGGCATCAGCGGTGCTGGCATTTCTGCTTCTGGTTCTTTCAGCACTCAGCACTTTGGGGATCCTTTTTGCTCCCCTCATAGTGTCAGCCATCGCACCGGGATTCATAAGCAGCCCGGAGAAATTTTCTCTTACGGTCAAGCTGACCAGGATAATGTTCCCCTTCCTGTTTTTTATCAGTCTTGCTGCCTTTGCCAAAGGGATACTCAATTCTTTAAAACAATTTTTTATACCTGCTCTGGCCCCGATATTTCTTAACCTGGCCATTATAAGCTCGGCCCTGCTTGCTGCTCCTCATTTTACCCAGCCTTTACTGGCCATAGGTCTTGCTGTATCAATAGGCGGGGCCCTGCAGATAGCAATTCAGGTCCCGTCTCTTTTGAAAGAACGGTTTATGGTCAGGCCATCTTTAATCCTGAACCACCCCGGTCTCAGAAAAATACTTAAACTTCTTTTACCCGCAATAATTGGAATGGGAGTTGCCCAGATCAATATATTTGTAAGTACAATTTTTGTTTCCTATCTGTCCGGTGGCGCTGCAACCTATCTATACTATGCCATGCGTTTTGTCCACCTTCCTATTGGTATTTTCGGAGTAGCAATGGCAACAGCTGTTTTGCCCTCTTTGTCAGAGCATGCGGCCAATGGAGATAATGATGCATTGAGAGATACTTTTTCTTTTTCATTACGGCTGCTTTTCTTTATCACCCTGCCTGCATACTTTTTCTTTTTCATTACGGCTGCTTTTCTTTATCACCCTGCCTGCTATGGCCGGGCTAATTACCCTGGCAGGTCCTATTATTAATGTGATGCTTCAGAGAGGGGAGTTCTCGGCCCTTGCTGCATCAGAAACCGCATTTGCGCTGATCTTTTACTCTTCGGGTTTGTGGGCTTTTGTAGGAGCACGGATTGTAGCATCAACATTTTATTCCCTCCAGGACACAAAGACACCTGTGAAGATAGCAGTGCTTTCTGTAGTGATTAATATCATATTCAGTTTTATTTTAATCGGTCCCTTAAGACATGGAGGTCTTGCCCTTGCAAATGCAATTGCCTCGGCTGTTAATTTTTCCGTACTTTTTTACTTCCTGAGAAAAAGGATTGTAACGGTTGACGGGAGAAAAATCGTATTATCTTTTATTAAGACTGCTGCAGCATCATGTTTGATGGGAATTGCAGGATTCTTTGCAGTTAACTCATCTATCTGGAATGCAGATGCCGGACTTATGGAGAGGGCAGGATTCCTTGCGGTTATTATCACTTTCTGCATTGGATTATACATATTGACTGCCTACATTATGAAAAGTGATGAGCTGCAGTATCTTATTAAAATGAGGCGAAAGAAGAAATGAGACAGAGTAGACATATAAAGTCAGGGAAAGTAATAATACTGGTGTTAGTATTGATAATCGGATTATTTTTTATTCTACATAAAAATGATGATAACGGGAGGAACCAAATGATTGTTAAACGGCTGGTTGTAGGACCCCTTCAGGAGAATACCTATATTATAGGAGATGAAGTAACAAAGCAGGCAATGGTGGTCGATCCCGGTGACGAGCCGGACAGGATATTTGAAGAAATTAAAGCGAGTGGGCTGGAGATAAGCGTTATTGTTTTTACTCATGCGCATTTTGATCATATAGGGGCTGCAGGTGATCTCAAAAAAGAAACGGGCGCCAAAATCCTTATGCACAAAAATGATGAAGAGACCTATGCACTTGCAAAGGACCAGGCTGCATTCTGGGGCTTTGAGCTTGATGATATTCCCAGGCCAGATGAATTTATTGACGAGGGAGATGAAGTTAAAGTGGGCGATCTCAGCTTCACAGTCATGCATACTCCGGGTCACAGCAGGGGAAGTGTATGTCTTCTGGGAGAGGGCATTGCTCTGACGGGAGATACAATTTTCCAGGGCTCGGTAGGAAGGACAGACTTTCCCGGTGGCAGCATGGAGGAGTTAAAGCAGTCTTTTAAAAAACTTATAGAACTGCCGGAGGAGATCCGGATTTTATCAGGCCATGGCCCTGAAACTACGGTAGGGAGAGAAAGAACAGAAAATTTTTTTGTAAGTGAATTGAGATAATTTTATCACCATAACAGGGAATTACTTTTGTCATCCTGTACCTGACTGCTTTCTAATAAAAAATTCTGTTAGGATCTATTAAAAAAATGAAAAATCTCGGATTAATTATATTTGGGACATTAGCGGTAGTGCTTATAGGCATGGCTGTATGGCAGCTTATGTGGATGAGTGATGTTGTGGATAATTATGATGCAGCCAAATACTTGAAACGGCCTGATCTAAAAGTCAATATTGAAGAGAATACGTTTCAGGATCAGGGTGCTACTGTTATTCCTGATCATCCTGCAGAAGAAGAGGCAACCGTTGTACCGGAGGGATCTACGCATGTTGCCGGCGAAGAAGTGACTGACATAGCAGTCAAAGAATCGCAGGCAGTCTTAAATAAACCGGAAAGTACGATTAAGGATGCTGACAGGAATGACCGTGCACCGTCACGTAACGAGCAGGTTACCATTAGACCCGGTCGCCTGATTCACAAAGAAAGTCCCTTAATATTCCCGCACCTTCAGTAACACAGCATGCCACAAGCACACCGCCCTATTAACCTTCTATTCTTTTCCCATCGATAAAGAAATGCACGCCTGTGTTACTCATGTGGAGAGATATATATGCTCCCCGTTTCATCTGATAACCTGAATGTGTCTTTGCAATAATCCTCTTTCCATTAACGCCTGCATAAACCAGAGTTTCCGGACCCAGATGTTCAATAAGTTCAACAGTGCCTTTAATCGGTCCATCTCCGGGGGAAAGGGACTCAGGCCTGATGCCCATGGTAATTTTTTTATTTATATACCGCTTCAGCTCAGTTCTGGATGAAATATCAATGGTAAGGGACCCGGATTCAAAATATGTTCTGCTCTCTTTTTCAACCACTGAACCGGCGAGAAGATTGATCTGGGGGGAACCTATGAAGGTCGCCACAAAAAGGTTGGAGGGCTTATGGTATACATCATCAGGAGTACCTGTCTGCTGGATCTCTCCCTGATCAAAAAGAATGATCTT
>CALZJD010000217.1 GCA_945787795.1 Thermodesulfovibrionia bacterium
TGCACCGTAGTTCAGACGCCTCATATTCGCTGCGTAAATGCCCATGCATCTCTGGGATCCCGGCCTTTCATAATCAGCTCGATCCCTCTGAACATGGTGCTGGAACTCCAGGCATCAACAACCGTGCCGTTTTCAACTTTAGCTTCAATCCTGAGATGTCCTTCGATTCTTGTTATCGGGTCAATTACCAGTTTCTTAGCCAATTCAATCCACCTCCTATTCTTCCTTTTTCTTTGGCGAAATAGCCCTTCCAATACCATGGAGTACCAGACCGGCAGCTGTAGCTGCGGCAAGACCGAGACCAACTTTATCAGCAGTGCTTTCAACTCCGAACCCCGGTACATTGGGCAGTCTCTTGTAGATCGGAGTCATGGTGTCCCAGTTATTGTCAGCTGCGCATGCGATGCATCCATGACCTCCCTGGATGGGCCAGCTTGTTCCTTCGTTAAATTTTATGGACGGGCAGTTGAAAAATGCTTCCGGACCTTTACAGCCCATTTCATACAGACACCATCCCTGTCTATGTCCTTCATCACCCCACTGTTGTACGAACTGACCGGCATCAAAATGTCCTCTTCTTTCACAGTTGTCATGGATTCTCTTTCCATGTGCAAAGAGGGGACGCTTACGATTATCAAGGACAGGAAGTGATCCGAAGGTAAGATAGTGAACAATGGTGGCGGTTAAGTTCTCAACGTTCATGGGGCATCCCGGCAGATTCACGAGAGGGATGCCCGGAACAGCTTTTTCCACGCCAACCGCTCCGGTGGGGTTAGGCTGGGCGCTGGCGATTCCTCCCCATGTGGCACAGGAGCCGACAGCGATTGTTGCTGCTGCATTACCGCAAACTTCGCGGGCAATATCCAGTGCAGACCTTCCGCCAATGCAGCAGTAAATACCATTGTCATTCATCGGGATAGCGCCCTCGACAATGGCAAAGTATTTACCCTTATGGTTTTTCACAACGTCCTGCAGAGATTTTTCAGCATTCTTCCCCGAAGGTGCCATTATCGTCTCGTGGTATTCAAGAGAAAATACATCGAGCACAATATCTCCGATGGTTGGATTCGTGGCCCTTAGAGTAGCTTCGGTATCTCCGGCACAGTCTGAAAACTCAAGCCACACAAGATACGGCTTTTGCGCGACTACTGCTTCGGCGATTTTCGGTATAAACGATGCAGGTAAAGCCAGTGTTGCTGCCATGGCAGAACAGAATTTAATAAAGTCCCGTCTGGAAACACCCTTCTTAATAAGGGCATCAAAGACATTATTCTCTTCTGAGCTGCCGTTGGAGTTTGACTTCATAGACCTACCCCCTTTCTTAAGATAATTATAATTAGTAATTACTTAAAACACTGTTTATATAACAATAATTATCATAAGTTCAGAACGTTGTCAATAAAAAAAGCGTATAAGTCTATAAATATAAACGATAAAATTAAAGCAAGATATATGCCGAATTCTGATGCGCTAAAAAACCTTATAAAACGAGTAGTTGATGAGGAAAGTAGAATATAATTTTTTTCTTGGATTACAATTTGTGACAATTTAATTTATTTGTAACCGTATGTAACATCTATATAATGTGTTAAATCACTTCAGTCCTAAACAACTTCAGTTCTTAATTAACACCTTTGTAAAATTGCACTCATGGACAGAATAATTACTCTTTTTAAACCAGGTTGACCATGCTGGTTCAATGTCTCCTGACCTGAACCTTATTGACTTTAATCTATTCCATAGATAAAGCCTGATATGCTGCTGCCTCCAAAGTAGCAGACCGATTACCAGGTGTATTGCATCAGAGTTGCTTTATGGTCATGAGAGTTCAAGTCAGAGACATTGAAATAACATCGTTTTATTTTATAATCTTTTTTGGACAGATACCGAAGTTAAGCGGCAGATGTTCAGATTTATGAACAGATATGCGTTACCAGGTAGCAGCTTTCTTCAGCAGTTCTTTGGCGTGTTTTATAGAAACATCCGAGAGTTCCCCGCCAAGCATCCGGGCGATCTCCTCTGTGCGGTCTTGTTTATCTAGATGCTTAATGGCAACAACAGTCCTATTATTGGCGACTTTTTTTTCGATTTTCATATGTCTGTCAGCATATGATGCTATCTGGGGCAGGTGGGTGATGCAGATTACCTGATGGTTTTTTGAGAGCGCCTTGAGTTTCTTTCCGACTGTTTCAGCGGTCTTCCCGCCAATGCCTGCATCGATCTCATCAAAAACAAGTATCGGGATTTTATCTCCCTTTGCCATTATTCCTTTAAGTGCGAGCATGATCCTTGAGAGTTCACCGCCTGACACAATCTTTGCCATCGGTTTGAGCTCTTCGCCAATGTTGGGAGAAATTAAAAACTCAATATTGTCCATACCTGTTTGATTGGCCTGGAAGCCGTCAAGGGTAACATCGCCATGCTGCTGTGTAATCGAAACTGCAAATTGCGTATCAGGCATCGAAAGCTCTGAAAGCTGTTTAACAACAGCAGACTCTACCTTTCTTCCTGCGGCATTTCTTTTTTTTGACAGGGCATGTGCTTTATCAGTAAATGATTTCCGGAGCGCTTCAAGTTCAGATTTTAAAACGTCCAGTTTTTCTTCTGAGTGCTGCACTTCCTCAAGCTCTATCAATGATTGTTCCCTGTAAGCCATTACTTCTTTTATGGATACACCGTACTTTTTCTTTAATGTCCTGATCAGCTCGAGCCGTTGCTGAAGCTGTTCGAGCCGGGCAGGGTCAAAATCCAGGCTGTCCTTATAATCTCTAAGAAAATATGATGTTTCCTCCAGAAGGGGCAGGGCATCTTCTGCAGATTTGAGGGCTTCTTTTGCCCTGCTGTCAATTTCGGAAATCTTTTGAAGAATATGTATAATCGAAGAAATGGCTGCAAGTGATGCAGAGTCTGACGTATAAAGTAATTCATATGAATGGTTTGCCAGTTCAGCGAGATGACCTGCGCTTCCCAGTACTTTTTCCTCTTCAATAAGCTCTTCCTCTTCGTCCAGACGTAATCCTGCTGACTCGATTTCATTAATCTGGTAATTGAGAATGTCCAGCCGCTGGGCACGTTCCCTGTCCTTCTGTTCAAGGGATGTTATCTGCGATCTCAGGGAAGACAGAGAGTCAAAGAGTTTACCAACCCGTTCACGGTCTTTTGTCAGTCCCCCAAACATATCAAGCAGGTCGAGCTGATTATCCGGAGAAAGCAGGGACTGGTGTTCATACTGGCCATGTATATCAATTATATTGCCGCTTATATCAGAAAGGGTCTGGACGTTTGCCATTGAACTGTTAATATATGCCCTGTTCTTTCCCTGAGACGAGATAATTCTTTTAAGGATTAATCCGTCATCAATACTCACTCCCAGGTCATTAATTGCTTTATGGACGGGTTTACTGAACTTCTTTGGAGAGATGTCAAAAAGAGACTCAACCAGGGCCTCTTTCTTACCACTTCTCACATACTCTGAAGCTGCCCTTTCCCCGAGAGACAGGCTCAGGGCGTTAATGATTATTGATTTGCCTGCTCCTGTTTCACCGGTAATGACATTAAACCCTTTACCAAATTCGATAGAAGCATCATCAATAATGGAGAAATTATTTATATGGAGTTCCTGAAGCATGATATTGAGGAATATCTTATCAAAACCCGGTGTTTTTTTTGTACAGCGTTG
>CALZJD010000218.1 GCA_945787795.1 Thermodesulfovibrionia bacterium
AGACGGGCAACTGTATCACCCGGTCTCAGGCTATCTTCAAGCCTTTTACTGACAGAGATGAGCATCCTGTCTCCCGAAGTATGTCCAAGACTGTCATTAAGTACCTTAAAGCGGTCTATATCAAGGAATAAAACAGCAAATAAATAATTTTTATGCCTCTTTTCACGATTGACAGCATGATCAAGCCGGTCCATAAAAAGTAGACGGTTGGGCAAACCGGTCAGTACATCATGCAGCGCATCAAACATAAGCTGCTCTTCTGCCATTTTACGGTCTGTAATATCTGTCATGGACCCGGCAAAGCGGTAGGCATTTCCTGATGCATCGCGAACAGCAAGCCCCCTGCTTAATATCCATCGGTAGGATCCGTCTTTATGCAGGATCCTGTGCTCATTTTCAAAATGTGCAGTATGCCCATTGATATGGGCTGTAATTTCGGTCTTAACCTGCATGCGCTCATCAGGATGGATTCTGTCAAACCACTCGTCCGGATTGTTCTTAAACTCCTTGCCCTGAAAACCAATCATGGTTTTCCAGCGGTCTGAGTAGTAGACATTATTGGACTTGATGTCCCAGTCCCACAGTCCGTCATTAGCACCCCTGGAGGACAGCGCATACCGTTCTTCGCTTTCCTTTAATGCCGCCTCTGTGAGTTTTCTGTCCGTAACGTCCCTTATATATTCAATGACATGAGAGACCTTGCCATTTATGTCAAATATCGGATACGTATAGACATCGAGCAATATTATTGACTCATTTTCCAGCATAAGGGAGCTGTCAGTTGCACATGGATCTGTTGACATGAAAGTTTTTTTAACAACACACTCCTTGCATGCCAGATTTTTATCAGGCAATGCATCATGGCATTTCTTCCCCTTCAACTCATTGCTTTTTTTGTTTTTCAATTCTGCATATGCTTCATTGGCCCTGACTATCCTGAACTCGGTATCAAAAATGCAAAAAGGATCCCGAATGCTATCAAATATGGTGCTTAGAAATTTTTCAGATTTTCCAAGGGCATTCTCTACTTCTTTTCTTTCTGTTACTTCTTTTTTCAGTTTTCCATACCCCTTTTTGATAGCTTTACTCATAACATTGAAGTGATCAGCAAGTTCTCCAAATTCATCACTGTCCTCATAGGAAATGGTTGACCCGAGTTTTCCTGATGAAATCATCCTGGTTGCGTCAAGCAGTTTATTTACAGGCCGGGTAATAGACCTTGCCAGCCTCCATGCAACAAAAATGCTTAACATGGTGGTTGCGATAAGCGTAATGAAGAGTATGGACATAATACTGCTCATACGACTTACCGCATTCCTGGTTTCCCTGTCCAGGCTCGATGTACCTTTATGGGACATATTCTGTACCATATTAATAATTTCATTACCAATGCCGATCACAACGGGCTTTTTACTTTCCATACTATTTGCCGTACCTTCAGTCAGGATAACACTGCTGAGTCCATCTTCATAATCTTTAATCAATGTCTGAATTTTCATTATTCTGTTTGTCAGTTGTGGAGAATGATGACATGAAGTACATTGATCAGCTGCTTTTTCCAGTTTCATCATGTTATTAACCATGGAGTCAACACTCACCCCGAAAGGAGTGGCCAGCGTATACACATTAGCCTGGACCGTCTGGATATCTATTATCAGAGACCGCCGCATCTCTTCAACTTCATGAAGCTCAACAAGAAAATTCAATTCAGATACTGTGCTTCTTGTTAAGTGAATGGATATAAAAGCCCCGCTGGCAAAAATAATCATTAATGCTAAGAGTGATAATATGATCTTTCTTCTCATGTAATCCTGTATTCTTCCATTAAAACTGCTGGGCCGGCAGACTGATAATTTCAACCTTCTTTGAAATATCAGGTTCTGCATGGTAATCACTTTCCCGGGCCTCAATAAATTTCATTGCATCAAATCTTCTCAGCGCTTCTTTGCCATCACTGTTCTTGTCCATATTGACCAGAACACTTCTTAAGCGTTCTGATATGCCTTGAAGCAGGTCTTTTCTCAAAACTAAAACATTAGAGGGGAATTCATCTGATTCAACGATTATTTTCAGATTTTTTCTAATTCGATCATCTTTTCTGGCAAGCATATTATAAACACTGCTTTTTGCTGCACCAATATCAGCTTCCTTGTTAAGCACTGCAAAAATAGCAGCATCATGGCTTCCGGTAAAGAAATAATCTTTAAAATAAATATTTATATCGTTTATTCCATGATCACGCATGTAAGCAACCGGAAATGCATATCCCGTTGCTGTTGCCCTGTCTACAAATGCCATGATCCTGTATCTCATCTGTTCTACATTTTCTATCCTGCTGTCCCTGTGACTGAAAATATAGCTTCGTGATGTCGCCCTTCCATCAGAGTTAACAATGCTAGCAATATATTCCACTTCCAACTCATGTTTTGCTTTGGCACCTATCAGGCTGCATAAGAATGCACCATCAAGATTTCTTTCTTTGAAATCATTGATTGATCTGCCATGTTTGGACAGGATGGTAAAATTAATACCTATGTCGCTATTTTTTTCAATATACGCTTCAAGTATTTTATATTTCTTAACCTGCTCGAATATATTCTGTTCAGGCACAAGTCCAATGGTCAGGTCCATCGCATATGATGTACTTGAGATTATTAATAAAATAAACGCTGCAGCTAATAAATATTTCTTCATTCTGTCCCAGGCATCTTCATGGCATATTTGTAAACAAAAGCATTGATAGCATATTCTCTGTTCAAATACTATATGATCATAGTGGACTAATAGTACTAAATCTATATATATAACCTTCGGGATTTATGAAATAATCTTTAATATCTTCCTTGAAAAGCATATTCCATACCAACAGGACTTATTATAAATTTCAAAGAGTTATACAAAACAATCAATGATGCATATTCGTTTTTAGCGTTATTTCCCTCAATAGTATCCCTATAAAACCAGCGGTTCGCTTCCCTGTAGCACATACGTTCATTTTTCAGACTGCAATATCAATGGTCTAATAAATTTCATAAGCGAATCAGCTCATTGAATTGATTTATTGTTTTGTGTAAAATATCGGCTCTTGATCGGACAATTAACTTATTACTTTTATTAACAAATCTTAATTAACATCTGGAGGATTAAAATGGCCAAAAAGTATGTCTACTTCTTTGGAGCCGGCAAAGCCGACGGCAAAGCTGCAATGAAAAACCTATTGGGCGGAAAAGGCGCAAACCTTGCGGAGATGGCAGGACACCCAAAACTTAAACTCCCTGTACCTCCGGGGTTTACTATTACTACAGAGGTGTGCACCGAGTATTACGATAACAAACAAAAGTATCCGAAGGAGCTGAAAAAACAGGTCGATGCTGCAATGGCTAGAGTTGAAAAGATAATGGGCAAGAAGTTCGGTGATCCAAAAGATCCTCTGCTCATGTCAATACGTTCCGGAGCACGTGCCTCAATGCCCGGGATGATGGAGACCATTCTCAACGCAGGTCTCACAACAAAGACGATCCCGGGTCTTATAAAGAAAACAAACAACCCCCGTTTTGTATATGACGCTTACCGTCGCCTGATGATGATGTACTCTGATGTTGTTATGGAAAAAGGTGCCGGCATTGAGCTTAAAACAGACCACGATGGAATTCGCTATAAACTTGAGCATGCGCTT
>CALZJD010000219.1 GCA_945787795.1 Thermodesulfovibrionia bacterium
ATCTTCAAGTTTCCGGATTCTCTCATTTTCAGAGCGCACCTGGATAGTTGCTGACTCATCCACAACCGGCCGGTCCTGCTCCGTCATCTCAGGTTCTCCGGAAAAAAGATGCATATAACGGCTTTCTTTCTGGCCTGGCTGTCGGGGAAGCTTAACGAGCATGGGGTTATCAGCTTCCATAAGTCCGGAAAGAATATCTTCAACTTCATCAAGATCCTGAAATTTATTCATTCTTTCTGCCCTGCTCCGTATCTCCCCTCCGGTTTGGGGGCCTCTAAGCATGAGTTCACATAATACAGCAGTCTGGCTTCGTGAAAGATCAAATGTACTCATAAAAAAATGCTGGTATTTTGGGACCCTGCTATCTGCCTTAAGGACTTTTTCTGACAATCCCTTTTTTCTGAGGTCATCCAATCCCCTTACTACCGCGGTTTCCTCCAGAGACATGACCGGATTGCGGTTGGACTTCTGATTGCAGGCGTTGGTAAGTGCATTCAATGTCAAAGGATAATAGTCAGGAGTGGTAAAGGACTTTTCAATAAGACAGCCAAGTACCCTGGTCTCTATTTCATTGAGTAATATATTCATTCTAAATTGACCTCACATCCATGATCATATAAATTCCGTATATTTTATCATTTAATGTGGAACTAATAATACGGCAGTCAAGCCCTCCGGCCTGACATCTTTGACACCCGATGTACCCCATCAGGGTAGTTACTGATAGTTCTTGACATATTATGATGCATATGCAAGGATATACTACTCTTCGTTCCGGGAGAGAGCAAACAAACCCATTGTTTTGCATTATAAGGTATGGCAGAACTGACTAAAAAAGAAATTCAGGCCCAGTTGAAAAAACTGGGTATCCATTCCAGTTCTGAACTGAGAACCTACTCACAGGAGTATAAAGAGTACTCTGCTCAAAAACATCCACTTGTGTATGCTTCCCCGGAAAATCAGAAAACTGAGGAAATGGATCAACAGGACCAGTACCTCCTGTCCAGAAAATTTGCACGGACGTGCAGGGCTTTATTTCCTGTTCTGGGTAATTTCTTCACCCAGGCAAGGGTAAGGACATATAAAAAATAACCGGGCAGCATATGGTACCGGTTTATAAAATTTTTCTGTAGCAATGGATTACATCTTCATACATATGTAACATACTAAATAAAAACCCTGGAAAGCACAGGAAATTATGCAAAGAAGAGCCTTTGAAAGAGTGCCCGCTAATATCAAGGTTAAATTCTTCTGCTGCGAAAGTCACTATGACGGCACCATAATGAACCTGTCAGATGAGGGTATGTACATACGCACAGATGAAATGAGATTCCCCTTTGATTCAGAGATAGATTTAATAATTCCCCTGAACCTGGACGTATTAAAAGTTCCTGTAAAAGTCATGAGAATGACTAAATCATCAGAATTCTATGATGGTCTGGGAGTCAGGGTACTGAAACCTACTGCACATTATATCGATTTTGTTAATACCTGCAGGAATTGCTGATTCTTCACGAAAGATTATCTTTCATGAATGAGATGCTTCTACCGTACTGCCGCTCTTCTGTAATTTCCCCCGGTTAATGTCTATCACAACTTTCAATCGCTTTATATCAGCATCAAGGTCATTAAGAAATTTGATCATATATTCCTTGTCCTGCCCTTTTTTCTCCATGACTTTTTCAACAGAGCTTATATCAGAATGATATGACCGGAACCTCTCCATTAACCTCTGGCGGAGATATTCCGTAACAGCATCAACAAGTTTGGAAATATACTGGAACTTGAAATTTTCGCGGTAATTTTCAAAATGGAATACAATCGACTTCTCGGTCTCCCGCTTGATAAGGTGAAATCCATCAACAAGTGCCTTCATCTGTTCTTCCATCTCATGCTTTACCGGTTTCTTTAATACTTTCTTAAATAACTTCGTCATTGAATACAGACCCAGACGTACAAGTGCCTCAGTCCTTATTTTTGCTGAGTATTGCAACGTGGCTGATGAAGCGGGCAGCTTTATCCCGGCAATTCTCTTGATTGAATCCATATCCATCATGCTTTGCCTGAAAAGGGACAATTTTTCCTGCTCAAGGTCTGAGTTGACCAGAAAAGATTTCAAGTCATCTATGTCACCTGATGCCATTGACTGAAAAGACCTGGAGACAGATTCAAAGGTCTTCCTTATCTTGGCCTCTGATTCCCCTGCAAAACTGGCAAGTTCGGGATTAATTGTCCTGGTCATAAACGTATCAATGGACTGTTTAAATTCCTGGAATACGTGATAGAGCGTATTGGAAAATCCCCCGGCATCAAGTTGGTCCAGATACTTTTCAGCTGAAATCTCATACTTGTTCAAAAAGGCCCTGGTTTTACCAAGCACCCCCTCATTGGACATATTGAAAAAACGGTCGGTGTCTGCCTTTAATTTCTTCATTGTGTCATCCCTCGCGCCATCGAGAGTGTTTTTTATCAGAGATTTTAGCTGGTCCATCCGCTCCTGGTGACGTTCCATCTTCTTGATGGTTTCTGAAGCACTGTTAATATCCTTGACAAGCAGCTCCTTATAGGTGCCTGCCCAGCTTTCAACACCGGACAGCATTATGTCCATTCGTTCAAGATGATTATTAAAGAGCAGGTTTGATCTGTCCCGCGTGAGTTTTCCCTGAAGCGCGCTGTTAAACCCGGCTGTTTCCCTGTTGGAAAAATCAACCATCTCATCTTCAGCTGACCATTGGGCAAGACGGAGACTGTCCTTTTTGTTCAGACTGTCTGACATTTCTTTAAACAGGTTTAACAGGGCTGACAGGGAATATACTTCAGGATCAGGTTTTATCAATGCCAGTTCTTCCCTGACCTTTGTAATAATTGCCTGTATGTCAGACAGCGTTTCGTGTTCACTGAAATCACTGTTAACGACAAACAGTATATTGCCCAGCAATCCCATTTTTTTTATTATCGACAGGAACCGGATGTCAGCCTCACGCACACCTGTGCGGCTGCTGATTACATACACGATAAAATGTGTCTGGAGCAGATAGTCCTGGATCATTGCAAGGTGCATGGGATTGGGCGAATCACTTCCCTGGCAATCAGCAATTTCAATTGAAGTGTCCAGGTCAGTGCCATTGATCTCAAGCTCTATATCTTTTAAAAAAACCGCCAGTTCATCATCTCCGGCATATGTTCGGTGTTCCGCAAACTTCTTACCTTTGAACTCTGTAATCCCCTTGCCTGAAGATATCATCTCGGCAACCCTGTTGTACCCCTTCAGATAAAGAGATAAAAGAACACTGTTAGAGTTGCGGGTACCATCAATGATCTTCAGATCATCGCTCAAACTGTCAAGGGCACTCTTCAAAGCCTGGCGGTCACCTATCTGCCTGATATCAAAGCTCTTTCCCTCATATTGCCTGTCCCAGGAAGGAAACATGACAAGGGCCTGTTCAATCTCAGAATTAATCTCATTCCATGACTTAAAAAAAAGAACCGCCTTGAGTTTCTTTCCACTTCTGATCCGGGTAACAATTGATGTGATAACACCGGCGCCTCTTTTCACATAGTCGCCTTTAAAAATCGAGTTCACAAGTGTGCTCTTTCCTGATTTTACCGAACCAATTACCGCAACCCGCACAACTTCTTCTGTAATCTGCCGTTTAATGTCGC
>CALZJD010000220.1 GCA_945787795.1 Thermodesulfovibrionia bacterium
CTGCAAAAGATGCTGGATGAAAATGAATTTCTTGCAACCGGTGGAATCAGGTCTATTTCAAAATATCATAAAGACAGTCCATTTAACATCAGGATTGATGGATCAGAGTACAGGGTCGGGTATGAGCCTGCCGAATCTTTGACCGGTATGTTCGGGGGAAATTCCAACTGGCGCGGACCGGTCTGGATTCCGATTAATTATCTTTTCATAGAGGCGCTGAAAAAGTACTATCAGTACTATGGCGATACGCTGAAGGTGGAATTTCCAACGGGATCAAATAATTTTATAAACCTGGGAGATGTGGCCAGGAAATTATCTCAGAGAATAAGCTCTATATTTTATAAAGATGAAAACAGCAGGAGACCTGTTCACGGAGATGAAGAGAGATACCGGACTGATCCGCATTTCAAAGACCTTGTCCTGTTTAATGAGTATTTCCACGGGGACACCTGCAAAGGATTGGGCGCAAGCCATCAGACAGGCTGGACAGGACTGGTGGCTGAAATGATTGAATGGTGCTGGTGTAAATAATGATAGTAATATTGAACCGTGAACACGATGGACAGACCGCTCTGAGATGATTGATATGATCTGAATCATATTCCTCAACTTTCATAGGATGTATACATTGATCAGGTCAGCAATTTCTTCGCGAGATGGCAACTTTTTTTTCACTTGCCATTGTATTTTATTTACAGTCTGTTGTTTTTATGACACAGCTCTCAAACATAAATCCTTTAAATTCATAAACGATTGCCCTGGTAAGAAAATTGCTTTCTCTATAACGGGAGGTGATGAAAACATTTTGATTAACCAAAATTCATCAGAAGTTTCAAAAAGAATACATCTTAATCCCTATACACTGGTAGAGAGCTATTTTAAAAAGAGGAAGCTGAAAAAAAGGGAGAGACAGTTCAAAATGAAGATGGCCATCCTGTCTGGAGGAATTAAAAGAATGAAGTGAAGCAGTTTTTATATGTATCAGTATCTATATAACCTGCTTTTTTTTATGTTGTCATTCCCGCAGCCAGCCCCGGCAGGCAGGCTGCGGGAATGACGGCTTAAAAGTATATATGCATATTTTGATATAATTGCATATGTCTCTTTATTACACTCCGAAGCGTACAAAAAATTTATACAGGCCGGATAATGTTAAACCTTTTAAACTGAGCCGCTCAAAAATAGATCTCTTCCTTGAATGCCCCAGGTGTTTTTATCTTGACAGAAGACTGGGTGTGGGACGACCACCCGGGTTTCCCTTTAATCTGAACAGCGCTGTAGATACATTATTAAAACATGAGTTTGATACGCACCGCGCAGAAGGCAGGTCTCATCCGCTGATTGAGCAATACGGTGTTGATGCCAGACCTGTACCGCATAATGATCTGGATAGATGGAGGCACAATTTTACCGGAGTGCAGCATCTGCATAAAGAGACAAACCTCATGATATTTGGAGCAATCGATGACTTGTGGCAAAACTCAGCCGGTGAATTTATCGTTGTTGATTATAAAGCTACATCAAAGAAGCAAAGGATCACTGAATTAAACGCAGACTGGCATATTGGATACAAACGTCAGATGGAGATCTATCAATGGCTCCTGAGACAAAACGATCTTCTTGTATCTGATACAGGCTACTTTGTATACTGTAATGGACAGACCGATAAAGAGGCCTTTGACGGTAAGCTGGAGTTTGATATTACGCTTATCCCGTATACAGGAAATGCCCGATGGGTTGATAATGCAATTTTGGAGGCCCATCAATGTCTGAATAATAATCATATTCCTGATGCGTCGGACAACTGTGATTACTGTGCTTACAGGGAAGCAGCTGAATCAGTGTTTTTATCCATGGAATAAAGGGAGCACATAATGAATGATAATATAAAATCAGAATATGAAAAGGCCGTCAGGAAAAGAGACGAGATAAAAGCCGAGCTTCAGTCTCTTGAATCTGAGAAACCAAAAAACCAGTACAACATTACCATTACCCGTGACAGGCTGGCCTACTGGGAGGGCAAGTCAGAGGGACTCAAGTTTGCCCTTGATCATATGAATGAAACGTAATAAACCTATACGTCATAATTAATTTGGTTCGATGTGATATATTTATTCTTGATATGAGATTAAAAAGGGAGTAATGAAGATTAAGAAAATATTTTTATTAACTGCCATTTTTATAATGTCATTCTTTATTGCAGATTCAGCATACTGCGAAGACTGGTTATACTTTATTGAAAGCGGTGATGGCGACAGGCACTACATTGACTTGGACAGTATCATGCGAAGTCCCGAGGGGATTGTCAGCGTAAAGAGAAAAGTTGAATCCAAAGATTCTTCAAAGCTTGATTATCTGATTAGTGAATTCGAAATGGATTGTAATAAAGTAAGAATTAGAAAGATGTCACAGAAGGCTAATGGACCGGACGGATTTATAACATCTACCATGAGTAAAGGTGAATGGCACGCCGTAAATCCTGAAGGCATTGATGAATTATTATATGAACTGGCCTGCAGTTTAAAAAAGAAGCGCAATAAACAGTGACCTTCCTATAATAGTTGAATCCGCAACAGATTCATTTTCATTTGCTACAAAAAGTAAACACAAATGTTGTAATACTTTTAATGACTTGTTCAAAAAAGGGGCCAAGGGTTCAAGAGAAAGAAAGAGTAACAAAGAAACGTACCTTATAGATATTGGATTAAATAAAATAAATTCTTAATTTTTGTCTGTTCCCTTTAAACCTCGACCCCTTGGCCCCTGGACCCCTTCGTTATAGATGCAATCTAAAACGCCCTATTACTACTAGAGCTCTCAGTATCTCATCATGGTCACTATTCTTTTCTTTCATAGTGTTAGCATACATACCAATAAATTCCTGATCTGTCTTGCCAACTGCTTGCTAACATACATACAAACGGCTTATAAACAGCTTATCAACAATATCAATGCCTGTAAAGTATTAATAGTGAAAAAATACGATGATGGGAAGCCAGCCAGAAATGTAATGTATAAAAAGAGAATTAAATTAAAAGAAGATTATGTCATTAAGCAATAGGGAAGCACCCGGGACAGGTGGTCTTCCCTGACGAGGTACTGACTGAACTAAATAATCGTTTCTACAAATCTGACCCACAGGTCATGAAGACCAATCCCCTTGTAAACAGCAACAGCCCCCAGAATCAAAATCGATGAACCCAGGGATTTTAAGGATGGGTATAAGATCTTCACCTTAATCATCCTTTTTGTTTCTTTACTCACGTGTCTTTCCTTTCATCCTACCTCCAAGCTCATCAGGTGTTCCCTGACTCTTACAGTGACCTTCCCACTAGCCTTGATTACCTTCAAGGTCGCCAAAGTTGAGGTGAATATTAATATAATGAATAAATAAGTATCAATTGAAATGCTCGCTGTATTTTTTACAATTTTACTTTTTATCGTAATATTAATTAACAGTTAAAGAATATTATTATTTTACATTTATTCTATTTATATGTCAACAATTATTACGCTTGTATGTATATTCTTTTATTAATTAACTTGTTCCTGTTGCGGAAAGTCAAGATTCTCATACCTGTCATTCTGAACTTGTTTCAGAATCTCATGTTTGCAGCGAGTTGTGAGACCCTGAAATAAATTCAGGAATGGAGATGTTTCTCGTCTGATCAAAATGTTTGCAAATACTGCGTTATAGATAATTTTAAGGTTGACTTTGGAATTGAAGTTTGTCGGATACACCAGAACCAGAGATTAACAATATATAGGCATACAGACTGATGAAGGATCTAATCGGTGATGATCTTTTTATCGATGCCGTACTTCTTCAGCTTGTGTCTGAATGATCGGAAGGTAAGGTTCAGCAGTCTGGCAGCTTCAGTTTTTACACCGTTCGTCTTTTCAAGGGCCTTTAAAAGATAGGCCTTTTCCGTGTCAGACATTATCGCCTCCATATCTATGCCACCGGACGAAATAGACACTTTCTCTGATGCAGGGCCTGATCGTATTTCCTCGGGCAATGATTCAACATCCATAACATCTCCTTCACTTAACAGAAGTACTCTTTCAATAATATTTTCCAGCTCCCTCACATTGCCCTTCCATCTATAATTTTGAAGCATGGTCATAGCATCCTTGGAAAACTTCTTGTTCTCCCCTGCATATTTTTCCAGGAAATGGTTTACAAGCAATGGAATATCATCCCGGCGGTCTCTCACCGGGGGTATTTTCAGCGACAGTACATTTAGTCTGAAGTAGAGGTCTTCCCTGAACTGATTGTTCTCGATCAGGTCAGACAGGTTTTTATTTGTAGCGGCAACAAGCCTTACATCAACGGTTATATCAGAGACTCCGCCTACTCTGCGGAATGTCCCTCCCTCAAGGACCCTGAGAAGTTTTGCCTGAAGACTATGAGGCATTTCCCCGATCTCATCGAGAAAAAGCGTCCCATCATTTGCAAGTTCAAAAAGACCCTGCTTATTGGATGAGGCGCCCGTAAATGCTCCTTTCATATATCCGAAGAGTTCACTTTCAAGAAGCCCCTCAGGAATGGCAGCACAGTTAACTGCGACAAAATGGTTGTCCTTTCTCTGACTCATATTATGTACGGCCTTGGCTACCAGCTCCTTTCCGGTGCCGCTTTCACCAATTATCAGCACATTGGCACTGCTTGAGGCACTTTTGGTAATGATGGTAAAAAGGTCCTGCATGACACTGCTTGCCCCGATAATATTTTCAATAGATGGGATCTTAAGCTGCTTTTTCAAAATGGATACATCTTTCTGAAGCTTCTGCTTTTCAAGGGCATTCTTCACGACCAGCCGTATGTCATCCATTTGGAAGGGTTTCTGAATATAGTCATAGGCCCCGAGCTTCATGGCCTCGACAGCTGACTCGGTAGTGCCAAAAGCGGTCATAACAACAAAGTTCGTATCAGGTGAACTTTCCTTAACATTCTTCAGCAGTTCAAGTCCGCCCATCCTGGGCATCTTCATATCCGATATGATCAGATCAAAAATATCACTCTTAAGGGCCTCCACCGCTGATTCACCATTAATGGCTACAGAAACATGATAGCCTTCATTTTTCAGAAAGATCTCAAGGATCTCCCTCATGCTTTTTTCTTTTGCCATAATTATCTTTATTACAAATATTCAGCCCTCTATCGGCAGCTGTATCTTAAACATTGCCCCGGAGCCTTCCCCTTCTGACTCGACCTCAATTATTCCGCCATGTTCTTCAACAATCTTCTGGGCAATGGCAAGACCAAGGCCTGTTCCTTTTTCCTTTGTTGTGTAAAAAGGGTAAAAAATCTTGTCTATATCATCTTCACTGATTCCATTGCCACTGTCTTTAAAAACAACTTCCACAGCATCGCTGTCTCCTGCTGTATATATGTCAATGGTACCTCCATCAGAAACAGCATCCATGGCATTTACCCCAAGGTTCCAGAACACCTGCTTCAACTGTCTGGCATCCCCCCTGACAACCTGATCTCCATCCAGGCTGGCTAATATGGTAACATGATCTTTGTTTGCTTCCGGACCCTGCAGCAGGGTAACAACTTCCCTGAGAGAAAGGTTCAGGTCATACTGTTCCTTATTAAGATCCTGGGGCCTTGCATATAAAAGGAAGTCTGTAACTATCCCGTTCAGTCTGTCCATTTCTGACAGGGCTATGTGCATCAAACGGTCAGCCTGTTCCTCAGGGATATTCTTCGCCCTGAGCATCTCGATCGAACCCTTTAACGATGCCAGGGGATTTCTTAATTCATGTGCTATCGATGCTGACAACTCACCGATAAAGGCCCACTTTTCTTTTCTCTTTACTTCAGCTTCCATTGCTTTAAGTTCGGTCAGGTCCTGAAATATCCCGATAAGTCCTATGGACGCCCCTGAGCTGTCTTTGAGAGCAGAGAGTCTCATGCCAACAGGAAATGACCTGGTGTCTTTTTTTATTTCGCCCTCGACTCTGTCAAAGGGCTCCTTGAAATTACTGAGAAAAGGGAATATATCTTCGGGTTTTCTTCCTGTTACTTCATCAAGATCAAGCCCTGTTATTTCCTGGGCAGAACTGTTAAAGGAGATAATCCTGTTGTCCAGGTCTGTCGTGAATATTCCGCTTGGCATGCTTTCTATGACATACCTGCTGAAGGCCTTCAGGTCGCTCAAAACAGCGTCTCTCTCCTTGGGTCGCTCAAAACAGCGTCTCTCTCCTTGAGATGTTTAGTGACCCTGTGCAGTTTTTCAGATAGATAGCCGCTCAAAAAGGCAATGAGGTAAAAGGCGGTGATGTGGGCGAATATGTTATAGAAATAATACTTTTCGGTAAAAACAACATCTGAGTTTATTTGTATGACGTTATAGAACTGCAAATCTATTAACACGCCGTACAGCAAGCTGCTGAGTGTAGCAAATATATAACAGGCCCGGCGGTCAAGAACTATGGCGGCTGAGATAATACTCAGCAGGAACATGAATGAGAACATACTGCCGATACCACCTGTAATAAAAATCAGAACGACTTCAGCAACTACATCAGTAAAGATCTGTATATACGCTAAGACGGTAAGTCCTTTAAGTGATGTTAAATGCGAAATATCCGTCTTTTTAGAATCGTACCATTTCCTGATTGATCTTAATGCAAGGGAATAGCAGATGGTTAAGAAATAAAGCGCAGCGATAAGATAGGAAAAATACTCGGGAGGAAAAATACTCGGGATGGGGAAGATTGTCATAACCGATCCTGAATACATAAAGTGATCCAAGCAGTAGAGTTACTAAAATTAACCTTACAAAAATAAGGGCGCTTACTCTTTTTACCAGGTCTTTAACCATGATGTATGTCGATAATTCATAAATGCTTCATGAGCATTAATTTTCAAAACCAGCTACACAGTATAGATAGTTTTGGATACATATTTATTAACTGACCCTCTCCTGTCAGTATCGTTGCTTTTTCCAGGTGTAAAACAGTGCCCGGGTTTTTCCCGGTCGGGGATCATTGTACGAGCGTTATGAGCTTGAAAATCGGCAGATACATTGCAACTACGATAAATCCAATAGTGCCGCCAAGAAAAACCATAAGCACCGGCTCTATCATGGAGGTAAGATTGGACACAGCTATGTCAACCTCGTCATCATAAAAATCTGCTATTTTCTCAAGCATATTATCCAGAGCACCTGTTGACTCACCAACAGCTATCATCTGGGTAACCATGGGAGGGAAAACTTTTGCTTCAGACAGAGGCTCGGCAATGGTTTTACCTTCTGATACTCCCTTTCTTACCTTCAATACAGATTCCTCAACTACTTTATTGCCTGCTGTCTTGGCCGTAATATTGAGACCATCAAGTATGGGCACACCACTGCTAATGAGGGTCCCCAGCGTTCTGGTGAATTTTGCCACAGCAACTTTTTTGAAAAGAATTCCGACCACAGGCGTTTTAAGAATAATTCTGTCAATAATCTTTCGGCCCCGCTCTGTCTTCTTGAATTGAATGATAAATATTGCAAAGCCTATGATACTTCCAAGTATAACAAGGCCGCCGGTCCCGCCAAGAAAATCACTTAAGGTGATAATAATCTGAGTTGGCATGGGAAGAGTCCCGCCCAGTGTCTCAAACATCTTTCCAAAGGTGGGAACAACAAATACCATAATGATCACGATTACCATTATGGCAACTGTTATGACCACCGATGGATACACCATTGCCCCTTTTACTTTCCTCTTCAGGTTCTGGGCTTTTTCGATATAGGCAGCAAGCCTT
>CALZJD010000221.1 GCA_945787795.1 Thermodesulfovibrionia bacterium
GGTGGAGAACTCTGTCTGTTCAGTAAAAAGGCAATTGGCGCTATGCTCAGGGCCGGACTGTATCAGGGGTATGCCACATTTGGTGCAGATCTCAGATTGACGGTAGTTACGTTATCTTATGTAACATATGCTGAAGAGATAGGGGCATATGCCGGACAGGATGACGACAGGCGGCATCTGGCCATGATTAATGTGGGATGGTAATGTCTGGTTATATGAAATAAAAATCTAAGTTCAAGAGGCCTGGCAAGAATTATTTGCCGGGCCTCTTTTTTATATTAAAGCAATATGAGACATCTCTTCTGATTATATGACCATATGCACACAAAAAAGGCAGTGTATTTTGGGAACAATAAATGATGGAAAAATGGTATTGAATCACACAGGAGAAATGGTGTAAAAGATATGGAGTGATTTATCAATAAAATGCCTTGAAATGGTAATTGATGAATTTATTATAATGCCAAATCACGTACACGGGATAACATTCATTGTAGGGGCACCTCTTGTGGGTGCCCATTCCGTAGAATCTCGAATGGGGACAAAGACAAGGCAGGCACATGACCTGAAGACAGGGCAGGCACAAGACCTGCCCCTACAGCATCATTGGGGGGATGTTGTTGGAATATTTACAGACGAGCCTGCTTTATTTCCTTGACAAACACGATTATGTCAGATATATTTAATTAACATAACTGTTAATTAAATATACTTTATGAAAATTCTTGAATTAAATAAAATTAATAAATTATATTTTGGCTATGAAGAGATTTCCAGGGTTCTTTCAATCACACTGCCATCAGCCCGGGTTTCTGCAAACAGGTATGTACATCAGGGACTGCTGGTCAAGCTCAAGAGAAATATTTATATGCTAAAAGAAAAATGGAAAATCCTCGAAACAGAAGAAAAATTCACTTTAGCTAATCTTGTTCAGGTACCTTCATATATATCTTTAATGACAGCGCTGGATTATTATGAAATTACGACTCAGATACAGAGAGATTTCATCGAGTCCGTTGCTGTCAAAAGGACTATAGAGAAAGAAGTAGACAATACAGTCTTTAACTTTACGAAGATACGTGCAATTATTTCCACTCCTGAAAAGGCCTTTCTTGATGCACTTTACCTGATGTCTCTTGGTCGGTACAACTTCGATATTGATTCCATAGATTTTGGTAAGTTTAATAGAAATGAGATCATGACGCTGGGAAAAAAGTTCCCTGCAAAAACTCAAAAATTATTGAATAAAAATGGATATTTTCGCAAGACATGAAATATTTGAGATAGAAGTACTGGAGAAGTTGAAGAACAGCAAACTCCTTGAACCTCTGGTATTTGGCGGGGGTACAATGCTCAGGTTGTGTTATGAATTGAAAAGATACTCTGTTGATCTTGACTTCTGGTTCATAAAAAAGATCCCTGTCAAAAACTATTTCAAAAGATTTAATGACGTTTTGGAAAAGAAATATGAAATAACTGATGCCCAGAGTAAGCACTATACACTTTTGTTTGAGATTCGATCCGGGAATTATCCAAAACGACTCAAAATCGAAATAAGGAAAGAGATAAAGGATTGTGATTTTCTGGAGAGAATAGCATATTCAACAAACAGCAATAAACAGGTGATTATAAGAGCTCACACACTGGAACAGACCATGAAAAATAAAATTAACGCGCTGCTGGACAGAGGCGAAATACGGGATGGCTTTGATATTGAGTTTTTATTAAGGAAGGGAATAAGTCTTCCGGAGTTAAATGCAGATCAGCTTTCCAGATTGAAAGAGCGAGTAAAAGGATTTAAGGTGAAAGATTTCAAAGTAAAACTGGGATCTATTCTGGAAAGTGATGTTCGTAAATATTACATTGAAAACAGGTTTAATTATTTGCTGGAAAAGATTGCATTGATTATGAAGTTGGAGAGTTGAAAAGAAAAACATCTACATACGATTGTCAAATGATGAGATGCAGGGACTTCTTTCAATAAGCCCCTGCATCAGTCGATTATTCAGATTATTACATTCTATAATCGATTTTGAATGGGACAACGCATGCTATGTGTAATCGGGATTTGAATAAAGCAGACTAAATTCATCCACGGGGATGATAGTTTTTATGGACTTTCTTTAGTCGTTCAGGCGTGACCTTTGTATAAATCTGGGTTGTTGAAATATCGGTATGTCCGAGCATCTTCTGCAGTGCCCTGAGGTCTGCTCCTCCGTCCAGAAGATGGCTTGCAAAGCAGTGTCTGAGGGTATGAGGTGAAATATTTACAGACAATCCTGCAGAGTAGGTCTTGATTATTTGCCATAACCGCTGTCTGGTCATCGGCTTTCCGCCTTTGGCTATAAACAGGTATTGACTTGTCCGTTTCTTTAAAATATCTGGACGGGAATTTTCAATATAATCAGTCAATGTCTTAAGTGCCAGTTCATTTACCGGTATAACCCGTTCCTTGGATCCTTTTCCTGTGACAGTAATAAATCCTGCCTCAAAATTGATATCGCCCATTTTTATATTAATGACTTCACTCGCTCTCAATCCTGATGAATATAACATTTCAAGGATTGCCCTGTCCCTGAGAGACAGGGGTTTGCCTTCAGGTTTATTGAGAAAACCGGTGACTTCATCAGTTCCTATAATCCTCGGGATTTTTTTCCAGCCCTTTGGAGTCGAGAGATTTTCAACAGGGTCTTCTTTAATTATTCCTTCGATGAGAAAGAACCTGCACAACCCCCGTATTGATGCGATGTTTCTTGCAATAGTAGAAGTCTGGTTGCCTGAATCCCGGAGAAAATTTATATAGGAGGTAATATCTGATCTTTTAAAACGGATTATCGTTTTGCCTGCTTCTTCGATATGTTTTCTGAACTTGTTAATGTCCCTTTTATAGGCTTCCAGCGTATTTGCGGATAGTCCTTTTTCAACAGTCAGGTAATTTAAAAATCGTTCAACCGGATCGATCATAAGTTTGAGAATACAGTAATTAAGATTACATATGCAAGCTGCAGTGACACATCTCAAGGGTGTGTCCCCTTTAGTTAATGCTTATTTTTGTTAGAACTCCGGAATGGTCTGAGACCCAGGGGAAATCATCAAATATTACATCACTCTTCATGGCAGCAGCATTTTTTGTAAAAATATAATCAATGCGACCTATCTCTATCGGTTGGCCGGGAAACAATGGTAAAGCATATGGATTGCCCGGGACAGCATAGGTACCCCCCAGGATTACAGGATTATCCCTGCCTGATAGTGACTCCGTACTTTCAATGAAACTCATCGCTGCCCTTGTCTGTTCCAGTCTGCCGGCAGGATCACAGAATGCACAAAAATGCGTATTATAGATATTGACTTCTCCAAATCCTGGCACATGTACTCTTGCCATAATGATCTCCTGTCTTAATGTGATCTGAAAATCTTCATTTATCTCTTCTGAAACGTTTGGGAGTCTTGTATAATCAGTCGACCGTATTTCATGTCTGCTTAATATTGCATTGCCTTCCTGCAGAATGGCAGGAAGGCCGTTCGATAATCGGGAAAAGATATAATAATTAAGACCTCTGTCAGAAAGCATGTTAAGAAGGTCAACACTGCTGTTTGCTGTTCCGGATAAGAGGCCGCCCACAACTTCCTGAAGTAGAATAATATCAAGGGGATCATTCATGTTGTGCCTTTCTTCAATTAAATCTGCAATGGCCTCAAGCCGTATAGATCTGTCGGGAAGCTCGGAGAAAAGGAGATTTACGGTTACCACATTTAATCGGACTGCTGTTGAATCATTATTGCTGTCTGATGAGCAGGAGCTTGTCAGTATTGATGCAGCACTGGCAATGAAGAGAACAGTGAGAAGATATATCTTTCGAGATTTCATCCACATAATATACAGCATTAACATGCTATCAATCATAAAGAGGCCGGATTGAATGTATGATTACAAACAGGGTAAGAAAAAGCAGGACAGCTCATATTCTTTGCTGTCCTGCTTTTCAGACTTCAAAGGTCTGTTCTGAGAATAACTGCCAGGCCCGAAACTATAAAGGTAATTGAATATCCGGAAGTTCAAGTGATAAAGATGAACAATTCACAGTTTCTGAGATATCGTTCATATCATTGAACGTTCCATTCCCATCTGTATCTGCCTGAATAATGATGTCATCATCAGAATTGATCGATATCAGCATCTGGGAATTGTCGGCACCATCAACCTGCACTACTACCACTGCCTCTTCAGTAACAGTATCAACTGTTAACGGGGTTGTCGTGTCAAAATTAAAAGTCCCTTCAGGTAATGTAACCTGACCGCTTGCATCAAGAGTTAATGTTGTTCCATTCAAGCCTGATGCCATAATATCCACGTTTGACAAACTGAACTGCTCATTATTGATATTATCTACTATTGAAAAACTTGATATTGTTGCATCGAGAGTGTCTGAATCGTCACTTATTGTCGCTGACACATTAAATGCGACATTAAAATCTACATCGCTGCCTGCGGTAAAACTGATACCTGAGCCAGAGGTAGAAGCACTAAGTGATATGGAACCTGACTGAGATGCCTGGCCGGAAAAAGTGAGAGAGCCTTGTATTAAAGCAGAACTTCCCTCAAAAGAAAAGCCGCAACCTGAAAAACTAATGTTTCCTGCAGCCGCGGTTTCACTTTCAGAAGTTATGGTAAATGTAGCAGAGCCTGTCTCACAGATGCCCGTAATCTCTTGTGGAACACCCACCTGCTGGGCAGGGGATAGAGCGGAACTTTCTGATTTCATCCCTGCATGTACTGCATTAATGAGCTTATTAACTGATATTGCATTTGAAGGTGCTGCAATTGATGGAGAAACTGAACAGCCGCTTAGATTATCTGTTAAGAGCGCTACAACATCATCTATGCTTTGCTGCGATACCGTTCCTGTTGGTGTGCCGCCCCCGCCGTTACCATCACCATCTCCTCCGCCACCGCATGAAATTGCCAAAAAAGCAATAAAAACAACTGATAAAATGATTTTTGTAATTTTCACTTTTTACCCTCCCTTTTTGAAAATTTATAAGAACAGCATAAACAATTGCCTATTTTTTTTCACATGTTAATGAATATCATGAAAAATTAATTAATAAAATAGAAATTTAGATGAATTACATTATAAAACATTTCATGGTGGATCTTCTACACTACAGGTAGTGTGTTCTGGAAATTAACGTCACAAAATGTGGAGTGTATAAAAATATGTCATTTTTTTCTTGACAATAATTAACTACATACATATACTTTTCTGTAGTGGTGGTAAAAAGTGGTTAATTGTGGAGGAAATGTGCCAGGTTTTTCCGGAAAACATTATAAGTCTCTAGATTCAAAGGGCAGGTTATTAGTTCCTGCTCCGTTTCGTGAGATCCTCTCCTCAAATCATTCCTCAAAGTTAATTATAACAAATGAAGTATTTGATACGTGTCTAAGCGCGTATCCCGTAGATGTATGGCAGATGCTGCTTGATAAAATCAACCAGATGCCGCAGACATCCGATGCAGTCAAATATTACATGCGAAGAGTCATTGGCTCTGCGGTTGAATGCGAAATAGACAAGCAGGGAAGGGTGCCGGTAGTGCCTGCGCTGAGAGTTGACGCTGTTTTAAATGGAGAGGTTGTGTTACTTGGACTTGGCAACAGGATAGAGATATGGGACAAGGGCGAACTTGAAGGTGTGGCAGATCCATCAAAGATAGATAAAGAGGCCTTTAAGGAGGAGTTTTTACATCTTGGGCTTTAAATGGGAATAGTACACGTCCCGGTCATGAGGGAGGAGGTTATAGAGAACTTGGCATTAAAAGAATCCGGAACATATGTTGATGCAACACTGGGACTTGGCGGGCACGCTGAGGGAATTCTGCAACATGCCTCCAGATGTGTACTGATAGGAATTGACAGAGATGAAGAGGCCCTGAAAATTGCCGGCGAACGGTTACAGGGATATGAAAATGTTCATTTTGTCAGGGACAGCTTTTCAAATATCAAATCTGTTGTAAGCAGTCTGGGCTACAGCGAAGTAGACGGTATTCTTATTGATCTTGGTTTTTCAACACTTCAGATGAAGTCAGATAACAGAGGATTCAGTTTCCTCAAGGACGAGCCACTGGACATGAGGATGGACAGGAGACACGAAGTCACTGCAGAGATGATAGTAAATACTTATCACTGGCAGAAGCTGGCGGACCTTATCTGGAAATACGGTGAAGAGAGAAGAAGCAGACGGATCGCACGGGCAATTATTTATGCACGCGAAAAAAAGAGGATCCGGTCATGCAGGGAGCTGGCCTCTATTATTGAAAAATCAATCGGAAGAAAACAGAGGATACACCCGGCAACAAGGACTTTTCAGGCCCTCAGGATAGAGGTCAACAGGGAATTGGAACAGGTTGCAGAAGTTATTGATAACGGAGCGGACATACTAAAAAAAGAGGGCAGGCTCTGCATACTTGCATATCATTCTCTTGAAGACAGGATCGTGAAAAACGCATATAAAAAACTTGCCAAAGAAGGGCTGTTTAATATCATTACAAAAAAACCATTGATACCGTGCAGGGAAGAACAGAGAGAGAATCCTTCTTCCCGAAGCGCAAAACTGAGGGTGGCTGAAAGAATATGACGACAAGAAGAGCAAAGAGGCACAAAAAAGGTACGTTCCTGAAGCTTGGTGTGTTCGTCTATCTGGGTTTTTGTCTGTTTTCCATTGTATGGCTTAGGGCGGCTGTACTAAATATTGAATATGAGCTGGGAGA
>CALZJD010000222.1 GCA_945787795.1 Thermodesulfovibrionia bacterium
GGCAATTATTAACAGGAAACCCGTACAGTTTTCAGGTTTTATACTGGACCGGGATGATATCGTAGTATCAACAGCCCATGATCTTGAGAATGTTCAGGATCTGACTGTTACATTTTATAACGGCAAACAAACCAAGGGAACAATAATCAGGGCTGATTACGATAAGGACCTTTCACTTATTAAAATCACTTCTCCCATAACATCAGCAATATCATTAAAAAAGGGCAGGACCCTGCTGGGTGATAAAGAAAAAGTCTATTCCATCGGCTGCCCTATGAACTCAAATGGGAAGATACATTCAGGTGTAATTGATGGAACTATCAAACGGATAAAAAATGTATTTCTCTGGCAGGCACAGATCAAAACACTCCCGGGCAGCAGCGGCAGCCCGGTATTTGATGTCGAAGGAAACCTGGTAGGTGTAATGAAAGGCAGCTTGCGGGGTACAGAATCGATAGGGTTCATCATATCAATGAGGACTGTCATTGACCTGCTTCAGGATTTATAAATACTTTTTAATATATTCACCATGACTTTCGGACGCTATCAAATAATAAATGAAATAGGAAAGGGTGCCATGGGAAAGGTGTACAAGGCGCGTGATCCTAACCTTGACCTGGTTGTTGCCCTGAAAGTGCTGCGTCCCGAAAGGGTGGACAGTGATGCCTTTGTGAAAAGATTTCTCAGGGAAGCAAAAGTGCTGGGCCGCCTGGATCGTGCCAATATCATACGGATATATAATATTGACGAAGACGACGGGAATATTTATATTGCCATGGAGTATGTAGAGGGCACATCGCTTCGCGATGTCATGAGAAAGAAAACAATAAGCCCTGAAGAGATTGCTGAAATCGGGTATACGATTGCCAATGTTCTGGATTATGCACATAACAAGGGAGTGATTCACAGGGACATTAAACCGAGTAATATATTAATTAGGTCAGACAATTTTCTAAAGATTACCGATTTTGGCATTGCCCACATCCAGGACCCGGATGTGTATGAAAAAACCCAGGCAGGCGAGATACTGGGAACTCCCGGATATATGTCACCGGAACAGATTAACGGGATTTCAATAGATGGCCGAACAGATCTGTTTTCTCTGGGTATTATTTTATATGAACTCTGTACCGGCAAAAGACCATTCAATGGCGATACCATACCTGCAACGTTCCAGGCAATCTTAAATGAACAGCCGACCCCGGTTTCAAAAATAAATGTCTCAATACCAGATGGTCTGTCAAAGACTATCATGAAGTGTCTGAATAAAAAACCCGAAGACCGCTTCCAGTCCGGAAAGGAACTCGCAATTGAGCTTGACGGCTTCCATAAGGACCGGCAGAGCGAAACAGTTCTCATGACACCCCCCGCGTCTACACCAAAGTCAGGTAAGACCATGGTGTATGCTTTAAGTATATTTCTGGCATTAGCAGTATTGGGCGGTCTGGCATATTCCCGACTGGCCCCTGATAAATACAGGAACATGATGGACGGTCTGCAGACGTACTTCAGTCCAAAACCTGAAATGACAGCAGGTGCCCTGTCCTTCCTGAAAGTCAACAGTTCACCGGCAGGAGCACAGGTGTTTATAGATAGTAAATATAAAGGGAATACGCCATTAAAACTTGAGCTGCCGGTTGGCAAACATGAAATCAGGTTAACTGCTCCCTCATACTATAACTGGGAGGCACAGGTAAAGTTAAAGGACCAGAAAGAAACACCGCTTAATGTTCGTTTAACGCCGCTTGAGAATGAATAGATTGAATTCTTAATACCGGAAATCGGTACTTTTCAGGAAGACAATCATAGGTGTTTATCTTAATATTCATAAGGTTAGCTCATTGGCAACGTAATTGCAGATTAAATGACTATGAGAGATTATTTTATAAAAATTTTTATTCCTAATAAGGGGGAGATATGAAAAGTATAATGAAAATAAGTTTGCTCTGTGCAGTATTTTTTATGTGTATCATTTTCTCAGGAAACGTAAGTTACGGCCAAATGAGAATTGGTCAGAAAGCACCTGATTTTTCACTTAAGGATATGGAGGGAAACGTTCATGCATTGTCGGACTTGCATAAAACGTCTTTATCGATGCTTTATTTCTTTGATGCAGACTCCAGACCAAGTCAGGAAGGACTGCTTAATCTTTATCATTTATCTGAAAAGTATAACAAGGCAGACCTGACAGTCCTGGCAATCACACTTTCTGACAGGAGTGAGATAGCAAAGTTTGTAAAAAATACAGGGATCAAATCTCCGGTATTGCTTGATGATGCTGATGTAAGCACTTCTTATAATGCAGAGATCATACTTCCCACCGTCTGTATTTTGGGTCCTGACTTTCAGGTACTGGATTATTTCCAGGGTGGAGGCAAAACAACAGACGCAATGCTTGTTCGCGTTGCTGAAAGAGAATTGCAGAGAAATAACACAATGCTTGCCAAAGCCATCAGCAGCGATATTGTGAACAGGAATCCTGATAATGTGAAGGCAAAAACCGTAAAAGGCTACGCAGCGCTTCAGCAGGGAAACGTTGATGAGGCAGAACAGTCATTTAATGACCTTTCCGCGCAGGGAAAGAACGGCAGGATTCTTGGTAAAGAAGGCCTTGCCGCTGTATATGCTAAAAAGAACCAGACCGAAAAAGCTCTTCAGATGGTAAAGGAAGTAAAGGAAGAGGCCCCTGAGAGATCATATGTACACCTTATTGAGGGAGATATCCTTTACGCACAGCAGAAAGAAAAAGAGGCGGAAGAAGCATATATCAGAGCAGTGAATGCAAAAGAGGCGGAACCCTATCATGAGGCTGCCAGATATAATCAGCGGGGACGCATGTATGCAGATGCAGGTCAGTATGAAAAAGCCCGCGAACTGTATGATAAAGCCGTTTCCATAGACCCTTTTTATATTACCGGTACTACGAATAAGGGACTTACGTATGAAAAAGAAGGGAACCTTGATAAGGCCCTGGAAGCTTATAAAAAAGCATTATCTGTAGATCAAAACGATACCTTTGCAGCAGTGCTGGCAAAAAAGGCCCAGGAACTGATCAATCTTCAAAATAACACTGAAAAGAAAAAAAGAATGGACGGTCTGGTTAATGACCTGGCAGAAAGATTCAGAGGTCAGCAGACATCCCAAAAGACAAAAGAAGATGCATGGACCTCTCCTCCCATGATTCTGTCCTTTATTGATTTTCATGAGAAAGGCGGTCTTTCAGAAAGAGACGGATTTGCTTCTGTGTTATCAACCCAGTTAACTAATTATCTTAATGCTTCAGGAAGGGTAAAGGTTGTAGAACGGGCCCTCATGGAAAGTTTACTGGACGAATTAAACCTTGGTTCTTCTGATCTGGCTGATACAGAAACCGCACTTAAGCTTGGCAATGTTTTGGCCGCCAAAATAATTGTGACCGGTTCTATTTATTATCTACCACAGAAAACACTTTTGAGCCTCAGACTTATCGATACAGAAACCTCTGCCATTCCCCAGGTGACCACATGGCAGATATCAGGGGGTTCACTGGATAAGGAATTATTTAAACTGAACAGGGAAATTCTCAAGACAGTTATATTAAAGTATCCGCTGAAAGGATATATTGTGACCGAGTCCGGTGATCAGACACCAAAGACTATCGGCTCTTTCGAGGTAATAACAGTAGAGCCTGATATGAGTACGGTGAGAGTAATAAAAACGGATAGACCATTTAAGACAGATGATAAAATCAGGGAGACAATAGAGCAGGCTGCATTATAATGAAGAGATTTTATTACGTGAAGTACCCTGCGGCAGAGACCGCAGGGAGTCCATTTGAAAGTTTATGTTTTGATGTCATTCCCGCAAGCGATGCACGTCGGGAATCCTTACGGAAAGATTTTGGACAAGCCGGAATGACAGATATTTGGAACTATGTCAGGGACCACAGGGTGTAATAATTATGAAATTTAAATGTTTTTCATTGCTGATAATACTGTTTCTGATAAATTCGTGTGCTTCAGGTATCAATAACTCTATGCAATCCATAGCTGTCTGGGACCTGGACAACCTGAGTCCCGCAGGAACTTCTCCTTCTGATCTGGGTGAACTGCTTTCTGTTGAGGTTATTAAAGCCATACAGGAATCCGGTCGCTATTCAGTAATTGAGAGAGAAAGACTGTTCATGGCACTTGAAGAACTTAACCTTGGCAGCACAGCCCTGGTTGATGAAAACACCCGCTTAAAACTTGGACAGTTATCCAGTGCCCAGCTCATGGTCTTTGGGGGTTATCAGGTTATTGGCGATACCATGCGTCTTGATTTAAGACTGGTGGACGTAGAGACCGGCCGCATTCGCAAGGCTGTTAAGAAAATAACCGCTGCTGAAAATATATCAGGCTGGCTGGATAGTGCAAAATCAGCAGCAGAAGAGTTATTATAATATTCTTACATGAATCCATTTGTCAGGGGACAGTATTTCTGAAATGACCCATCTGTCTCGTAATGAATTTTGAATTTTTTGTATTACTAAACCAATCATTTTTTTAAACTAATTATTAGTCACTATTATCCGGCATGTGAAGGGTATTGTCTGATTGCTTATGAAACATATGGCGTATGGCATAACAGATGAAGGAGAGAAACGGGACAATAATGAAGACAGCTTCCTTATTGTTACAGATAAAAATCTCTATGTAGTCGCTGATGGAATGGGCGGACACAATGCAGGTGAAGTGGCCAGTTCCAAGGCAGTGCAGCTGGTCAATGAACATCTTACGCATACACGCATATCCTTGATGCAATCGGACCGGAATCTCATAAAGAAAGAGTTGACCGAGGCCATTTTAGTTGCGCATAAATTCATATTGGATGAAGCAAGGAGCAGAAAAGAATACAAGGGCATGGGCACAACCATTGTTGCTGCTTTTCTTCATGACCATATGTTACATACCTGCCATGTGGGAGACTCCAGGGCATATGTTATTACTGCAAACAGCATAAAGCAGATAACAGATGACCATTCATATGTCGGAGAACTGGTAAGAAACGGAAAGATGTCCAATGAAGAAGCGCGTCACAGTAATATGAAAAACCAGATCACCCAGGCACTTGGTTCACCTTACAGCGTTAAGCCGGAATATAATAATTGTTCTGTAGATGAAGACAGCAAAGTATTACTGTGTTCTGACGGATTATGGGACATGCTCTCTGACGAGCAAATTCAAAAAACCGTTATGACTGATAAGCCGCTTGAAGATATCTGCACCGGCCTGGTTAAAAAAGCAAATCAGGCAGGGGGTAAAGATAATATTACTCTCATATTAATTAATCAATACAGAGAAACCACGAACGGTACAATAATTTTGAATCAGCAATAACTGATTCATATTTATTCAGATTGTTAATTTATTAAAAAATGGGGTTCCGCCCCCAAACGACGGGTTCATTCTTTTGCACGCACAAAAGAACGGAACCAAGAAAATGCGCCCCGGACCGATTTTTTAACGGTTCT
>CALZJD010000223.1 GCA_945787795.1 Thermodesulfovibrionia bacterium
GAGGGCCTGTTTATTGGCATTATTGGCGGATCGATAAGTTCTGTTCTTGTTTTCGCCTTATCATCATTTACTACCACAAGAATTGTTGAGTTCATGCCTTCTATAAGCGTTGTATTATCACCATTACCTTATCAGGCTTATTTAATAATTCCTGCAGTCGGTGCTGTTATGAGTCTTCTGGGAAGCATTATTGCTGTTGGAAAGATAAGGTATTAATTTGGGTAGTGGCAGGAACAATATGGTGAATATGATATCTTCTGTAAAAAAGCATATATATGTTATTTCCCTGATATGTATGATGATTACTCTCTTCAATCCCTCTTCTGCATTAACCAGCAGCAGCATTGAAAAACTTTCTGAAATAAAGAACACGATCAAATCCAAGCTGATTAGAGTAAAGAAGGACAAAAAAAAGGAAAAATCCCTTCAGTCAAAAATCAGGAATATTAAAAAAAGTATCGGTTCACAGGAAGAGGAAATTAAACGGTACAAAAAAGGAATTGCACATACAAATAAGGAAATAATAAAACTCACCGGTGAAATTGATGTAATGACCGGGAAATTGGAAAACAGAAAAGAGGTTGTTAAAGAGTATGTAATGGCAGTACATAGAAGAAAAATTGACAGTGATATGATCATGCTTGTATCAGCTGCTGACTACCAGGATTTTATAATAAAAAGCAGATACATAAGTCTGATAGCAGACCACAACAGTAAAATTATTAATGCGTATAAAGCAGATCTGGATAAAATAGAAACAAAAAAGAAGGAATTGGTAGATTTAAAAAATTCTCTTAAATCCAATAAGACAAGCGCAAGTAAAAAGAAGAAAAAGCTGCAGTTGGAAAAAAAGAAGAAGGGAGAATTAATCAGCAAGGTTCGCAGCAGGCGAATGAATCATGAGAATAAAATCAAAGAGCTTGAACTGTCTTCAAAAAAACTGCAGAAAATGATGACCAGACTGAGATCAAAGAAAATACCAGACGCCATAATCGGTTCGGGGTTTAAATCACTAAAGGGGTCCCTGCCCTGGCCTGTTAATGGGAAAGTTATGAATCCTTTTGGCCAATATAAAGACAAATATAATGTACTGGTAAATAAAAACGGGATAGATATACGTGTAGCACAGGGTGAAAATCCCAAAGCAATTGCCGGCGGCAGGGTGGTATTTAAAGGAAAGTTTGAAGGATATGGCAATCTGCTCATTATTGATCATGGTAATGGCTATCACAGCCTTTATGGAAACCTCTCTGAGTCATCAATCCAGGAAAGTTCACTTCTTGTTGAAGGAATGGATGTAGGCTCAATACGTGCATCGAAACAGAACAGCGCCCCCCTGCTGTACTTTGAAATCAGACATAAGGGAAGACCGGTAGATCCCATGAAGTGGCTGCAGAGAAGAAGTTAAATGTGGCTGTTATGAAAAGTATGTACAAATATTGCAAATTCTTTTTTAAACTTATCGTAAGAAAGGGGCCCAGGATTCCAGTGATCAAGGGTTCAAGTGAACAGAATATAATTAAAAAATACTGAATTTCAATTATTAAGTTTTTAATCTTTTTCCTTTTTTTATTCCTTGAAACCTCGATTCCTTGACTCCTTGGATCCTTCTTAAAATTACTGAATATTGTCTTTCCCTTATCTGCACTGTTAATATTTTATGGTATGTCTTTTATTAAATGAAAATACATGGAGAAGTGATATGGCTAAAATTGGCATATTGACCTGTTCAAATGCGACCCAGGATCTTGGATGCTCTTCAGTAAGCTGCCTGGCAAACCTGAGAAAAAGAAAAGGGGCATTCGCTGATTATCCTGAAGATGAAACCCTTACATTAATCGGCATCATTAACTGTCCGGGTTGCCCTACCCTTACCGGAGAAGACAAGCTTCTTGAAAGGATACGGGCATTAACAGAGTTTGGAGTTGACACGATTCATTTCACCTATTGCATAAAGGCCCTCTGTCCCTTCAAGGAGAAATATAGAAAGGCCCTTGAAAATAATTTCCCTGGTATTAACGTTGTGATTGGAACACATGAAGAACGTGTGAGTCCGGATGAATACAGGGAACGGGTAAAAAATCTATTTTGTCAGCCCCGGAAATCAATGGTTGATATTATTCTTAATAAAGACAGGGATGACTCATGATGAAAAGATGTGAGTGGGCAGAAACGGAACAAATGATGCGGGACTATCATGATAAAGAATGGGGGGTGCCGGTCCATGATGACAGACTATTATTTGAATTTCTCATTCTTGAGGGAGCTCAGGCCGGTCTCAGCTGGACAACGATTTTAAAGAAGCGTGAAAATTACAGAAAGGCCTTTTATAACTTTGATGCAAAGAAAATAATCCGCTTTGTACCGAAGAAATTTGACAAACTCTTGTCCGATCCGGGCATCATAAGAAACAGACTCAAGATTTATGCGTCAATGACAAATGCCAGGGCTTTTCTGGACGTTCAGAAAGAATTTGGCAGCTTTAACAGTTATATCTGGCAGTTTACCGGTGGCAAGCCAATCAGAAACAGGTGGAAGAAATTAACTGATATTCCATCAACAACGAATGAGTCGGATGCTATGAGCAAAGACCTGAAAAAGCGCGGATTTAAATTTACAGGGTCAACCATATGTTATGCTTATATGCAGGCCGTAGGCATGGTAAATGATCATACAACGGACTGCTTCAGATATAAGAACAGCAAATAAGGAGGAACATGTGAAATCAGCTATACAATCATTCAAGGCATTTACCCTGTTAATTATTATCCTGACTTTATCCTTATGCTTTAGTGTGCCGCAGGAAGCAAACTCAGCTTCTGCTAAAGAGATTGATATCAGGGTGGATGATGCATTAAAACGGTTTAAGAAGGAAGTTGGCGGTGGCGGTGAATTCCTTAAAAAGGCTGAAGCAGTGCTTACTTTTCCCAGAGTAATTAAGGCGGGAGCAATTATTGGAGGTGAATATGGGGAAGGGGCCTTGAGGATCAAAGGCAAGACTAAACAGTATTATAGCACTGCTTCCGCGTCTTTAGGTTTCCAGTTGGGAGCTCAGTCAAAGTCACTGGTTCTGGTATTCCTTTCAAAAAAGGCGCTGTCTGATTTCAGAAACAGTAATGGGTGGAAAGCTGGTGTTGACGGATCAGTTGCCGTAATAAAGTGGGGTGCAGGTGAGGACATTAATACAGTTGATATTAAAGATCCTATAGTGGGCTTTGTGTTCGGAAACAAGGGATTAATGTATAACCTTACCATCGAAGGATCGAAATTTTCAAAAATAGACCGTTGATTATAGCGGGAGTTACAATCATCTGTCACAAGTTATAAAACGTGCATTTTGTCATGCTGAATTCAATTCAGAATCTCTTGTTTCAACTTGTAAAAAACGGGAGATCCTGAAACAAGTTCAGGATGACAATTGTGACAAAAACTCTTCGCAGGAATGATATTAAGAAAAATATAATAGGCAACATAAATTCAAATGTCAAAACTCTTTGAAACCACAAAAATCAATGGTATGACCTTGCGAAACAGGTTTGTTCGCTCTGCTACATGGGAAGGCATGGCTGATGAAGACGGTTCATGCAGTTCCAAAATGGTTGAACTGATGCGATGTACTTGCTAATGGACAGGCAAGTCCATTTCAGACAGGGATGTATACAGATGATCACATCCCCGGTTTAAGACAGGTAACAGATGCAGTCCATGATGAAGGAGGAAAAATTGTCCTGCAGATTGCCCATGCAGGATGCCAGGCGCTTCAGAGATTTACAGGAACAGAACCTGTCGGTCCTTCTGTCTTTGAAAACAGGGGTAAAGCTGTGTGCAGGGAAATTACAATAGATGAGATAAATGAAACAGTAAAGGCTTTTGGTCGAGCTGCAGAGAGGACAATAAAGGCAGGGTTTGACGGTATACAGATCCATGGCGCTCATGGATATCTTTTTAGCCAGTTTCTCTCCCCTTTCTATAACAAGCGAAAAGATGAATATGGCGGAGGCCTTGAGAACAGGACCAGACTGTTGCTTGAAGTATACAGGGAAATCAGAAATAGTATTGGAGATAATTACCCTGTATTACTTAAAGTAAATTCTCAGGATTATGTAGGAAATGGCTTAAATATAAATGATATGATCTCAGTTTCTGAAATGCTTCAGAATGAGGGAATCGATGCCATTGAACTCAGCGGAGGCACGATCCATGCTGACAGGTCCCATGTACCTGTCCGGGCAGGAAAACTGGATTCAGAGGACAAAGAGGTTTATTATCGAGAAGCTGCCAAAGCATATAAAGAGAAAATCAAAGTGCCTTTAATGCTTGTTGGAGGCATCCGTTCTTTTAATGTTGCAGATAAACTTGTAAATGATGGAACCACAAACTATGTCTCTCTAAGCCGCCCTCTTATTCGTGAACCTGATTTGATAAACCGCTGGAAATCTGGAGATCATGGTAAAGCCACCTGTATTTCCTGCAATG
>CALZJD010000224.1 GCA_945787795.1 Thermodesulfovibrionia bacterium
GCCGCCGCAATTTATCAGAAACAGCGACATGGACAGACTTAATACAACAACAATCAACAACCTTTTAATGTTTTTCATGTTTACCTCCTTTTGATTTAATTTAGTTTTGAGTCAAAGTTATGGCACATGCCACGAGATTGTGTAACGTATGATCAATACTTATTTTGTTCCCTCCTTTCAGTAGTCAAAGTGTCTTATATAAACACGCCCAAATGGTTTTGACCCTTTTTACATAATGGGTATCTATTCGGCATATTGATAAGAAAAGTTAAGTAAAAAAATGAATTTCTGCCGGAATTTTAGGCATTATTTCTAAAAGGAGGGCCTTATTTGACAGGTATGAAGTATTTGGATGCTGTTTATTATTTGAATCAAAAAAAAAAAGGCGTTCCGGATGTCCGGAACGCCTTTGGAAATACTAACTATGAAACTTCCTAGAAGTATACTTCTGCTCTGTTTGCAATAACAACTATTGCATCTGCTTCGTCAGGGGTCAAATCTCCGCCAGGATTACCATAGGCAGCTTCAAATATGTACCGTGCGTTCTTTGCAAGTTGAACAACAACTGCTCCATCAAGCTCTAAAAGAGATGCACTATCTCCGCCACCTGCTTCTTCAGCGGATGCATACCCAACTCTACCCAGTACGTTTACGTTTTCCATAATGTCTGTGTTAGCCTCTCCAGTGATTATCCATGCTTTAGAATCATCCTCTGAGCCAAATTCGGCAATAGCTGTATGCTGGTCTCGACCAAACAGCAGGGTCGGCTTGTAGTTGTTGTCAGATGTAAAGCCGTTAGTAGCATATCCACCACCTACTCCTACGCCAATTGCTCCGACAGTGGTTGATGCTTGCACCATTAAACCAAATGGTGTGTTGTCAGCGCTGTCCTTGTTAGTGTCGCCTGTAAGGAATGCAAGCTCACCGGTAATGCCGATACCTGAGACGTTGCCTTTTGCGTATAAGCCGATGTCTGTACCATTCACACCAATTAACGATGGATTAGGATCAGGTTCTTCACGGCGGTCATTATGAAAAAGAACGATTGCACCTGCTTCGATATCACCCAGGTCAGCAGCAAGAATTGCACCATAGTCATCTCTGTCTTTCAGGTTATCGTCACCTGCTACATTAAATTCTTCAACTTTGTTCGTGAAAGCTGTTACTGTAACGCTCTCGAACGTGCCCTTAACTTCTAATGTGTCATACCCGTCATCATACTGTCCTGGCATAAAACCAGTTCCGTAATACCTCAGCATGGAACCGGCATTCACCACTACAGAAGAAATAGGAAGAGTAATGTAAGCATAGTCAACATTTATTGATTCATGGCTAGTGGTGTCTCTCTGACCAGTCGCTGTAGTGCCCCAGGTGGCGTTAGCTACTTTTAACCTCATTGTTGCTTTGAATCCATTACCGGCCTCTCCTGTAATTTTAACCCTCATCCTCTGGTCCCAATTACGGGTATCATTTTCAGCATCTGAATCGAAATCCGGATTTTTTACCCATTTGCCTCTTACACGTGCATCACCACCGATTTGCACCTTTGCTCCGGGTTTCATTGCCCTTACGCTGTCCATACCTGCATCATCAGCAAATACAAAGCCGACGGTGCTGAGTACGAACACTAAGCTTAATAGAATTACTAAATACTTTTTCATTCAAAAACCTCCTTGTTAATTTTAACTACCTGTTTAACTATCTATACTTCAAATCCCGTTCCGGTGATCCGGAAGCAGGGACACTGATTTTCCTATTAACCACCCCCCTTTCAGTTAAGGTTTTCATAATATCTGTCTATGTCTTCATCATCAGGTAGCTTTACGTGCCCAAAGCTTATAAGAATTGAATAATTATTTAGCGAATTGTAATTCTTCTGTAAAGCCAACTGACATAAATTATGTATCTCCAGTAAATGGAGACAATTATCCTTTCAACCGTTTAGAAAGATCAATGAACGACGGACTTCATAGAGCAAAAGGTATGCCAGATTTATAAAAAAGGGAAAAAGTGAGAAGTGAGAAGTAAAAAAAATAAATTAAAACATAAGGTTAAAGCTATTTAGGGAGTTCTATTCTAACTTCTGACTCATAACTTTTGACTTTAGTAAATGTGGTGTTCATACAATGGTGATGATGTAAAAAAGACGCACTTTTAAAAAAATGTAGTCAGGAGTCCAGGGATCAATTGTAAATCCCTGTAACGATTTGTACGAAGATAGGCTCCCTGGAAACCTTTTTAAATAATGACTCATTCTTTTTACATACATTGTAAATATAACTCTAGATTTATACAGCTCAGTTAAGCATAAATTTAATCCCTGACTACTGACTACTATCTACTATATTTATACTGTCTCCACTTCAGAGGCGCTTATCTTAAGGGCCACTCCCTGTTGCAGGACATCTACTGAGAGAACCAGCAGATGTTTATCAAGCTTTTTAACCAGAATGCCTTCAACGCCGGCAAGAGCGCCCTTTGTGATTCGCACCTGCTGACCTTCGTTCAGATATGGATAGGGATCAAGTTCTTCCTTGTTTTCAACAAGTTTTTGCAATGATATGATCTGATCATCAGGGATGGGATCAGGATGTCCCGGCACAGTGCATATCATTCTCACAACACCGGCGACCTTTAAGACACTTAAGAGCCTGTCAGCTTCATTGGTCGTGTGGACAAATAAGTAGCCAGGGAATAAAGGGAACTCTATTTTCTTTTTTCTGTCTTTCCATTTCCGGACTCTCCTGACATGCACGGCATACCATTCGGGGGTTACTATATTAGATTGGGTCATTTATTATCTATCCTATATAAAAGATCGTTTTTTCTGACGTAATCATCAACCTTAATCCCTGCAATCTGACCTTCTGATGCTTTGTTTACCTGCGTGTGCCCGATTTCGATCGAATAAATTTCCTGATCAAAGTCTGTAACATGCCCTTTAATATGTAAAAGGTCGCCTATCTTGAGGGAATCAGTTACTTCTATACTGGCTACATGTATGTTATTGAAGTAATTCCGGACTCTTCCGGCGAGGATCTCCATTTTAAAGACGATTACACTGATTTAAAAAAATGATTACACAGATTATCTGTCGAAATCTTTCTTTTAATCTGTGCAATCAAGCATCTTTAGAAGATGCTTCTTCACCCTTGTCTTTGTACACTTCAATTATACTTGTTACTTTGATTCCTGCTGCCTGCAATGCTTTCTGCACATCTACTGCCTTGGCATCCTGAACTTTCAGCATATAATTTGAATCCATACTTTTGCCCTCCAACATAAGAATTACTTTATTAAATTTATATTAAATTTTTTCGTATGTCAAAATTCATGGGAAAAAACAGTAGTCAGGAGATACTAACTACTATCTACCAACTACCAACTACTGTCTTTCAGCAAGTAATTTCGAAATCGGGACAACCGCAACCTCATTATTATTTCCCAGGGTGTTCCTGAGGAAATCGAACGTGTTTTTTCTCGGGTGGGCCAGGGCTATTGCAAAACCTTCTTTTTTTGCGATGGTAACAAGTCTTTTCCATTGATGGGCAATTTCCTTTATATCGTCAGTATTGTCAAGAAATACATCACGTCTCAGTGCTTCTATGCCGCTTGCTTTTGCCATACTGTATCCAACGGTATCAGCGATGGTTACACTATCGAGGAAGAACAGGTCATGATCTTTTAACGCGGAAACCACGGTGCCCATTGCACGTTTATCCCGGGTGAAGGCAGAGCCCATATGGCTGCTCGCCCCTTTTATAAAAGGCAGGGAGTTGATGTTTGTTTCAAGGATTTCTATTATCTCACTGTTTGACATATTAAGATAAAGGCCGCCCTCGCCAAGTTTCATTTTTATCGATGCTTCCATCGGGATATGGAGGATTACATCATATCCCCGTCTGTGCGCTTCTTCCGCAGTCCAACTTGAATACCTCTGAAGAGGAAGCACAGAAAAAGTAAATGGCTGTTTCATGGCAAATAAAGTCATCACCTTGTTTTTGCTGTGGCCGAGATCATCCATGACAATGGCTACCTTAGGCAGTCTCACCGGTGGGGGCAGTTCAGGAACAGACGGCGGTATTGTTTTTTCAGCTTTAAATGGTTTTACAATTTCTGAAGGGGCTTTTTCTTTGCCGGATTCCCTGTAAAGAAAAAAAAGGCCGGCCATAACAAGAAGCAGAATCAAAATTACATGTCTGCTGCTCTTGATTTTTTTTCTGACACGTCGCTTTCTTGGGGGCATTGATTATATCCGCAGATGACGCAGATTCTCACAGATGTTAGGTTTATAGATTATTAACATGGGTTTAATTAATTGTTTCTATCGTAGTAATCTGTGCAATTTGCGGATTATTAATTACTGGCTCATGTCAAACACTTCAGCATCGTCAGGTATCTGAAAATTAAAAAGTTCGTCTTTCAATCCTGGATTTGTCTTGATGTCTTTCAACTCGATCATGATGATATTGCCGTATGTGTCCAGAATGGTAAACATCTGTATGGGGAATCCATGATTTGATGTCTCCATAATAACCGATTTAATATGGCCGATTTTTTGTTTTGGAATAAGCTTTAATGCATTTTTTTCAGGCATCGAGATATTAAAATCATTTCTTATGTTGTCGAAACTCTCCAGCATTGCAATCGGCACCTGGCTATAAGACTCTTCACTGAATTTAGTTCTGATGACCTGGTTCTGGGATTTCTTAAAAATAAACGTCTCTTTATCATTTATTACAACTTTCTCATCCCGTGGATCTTCGTATTCCCACATCATTCTCGCCGGTTTCTTCAGGAAAAAAACCCCCTTAAATTCCTGGGTCTGTTCAAGGTCCTTTATATAGCTCTTCTGAACAAACTTACCGCTAAGATCTTTGATTGATTCAAACTCATTCTGTATTCTTGTTACAATTTCATCAGCTGAATGAGCAGCAAAGGAACTGGTGACAGGTAAAAGGTAACAGGTGACAAGAAAAACAGTACAAGCGACGGTAATTTGTAATTTGTAATTTGTAATTTGAAATTTCATCTTCTCCTGATTACCTCCCTTGGTTTCCCGGCATCTCCGGGCGGGCCGACAATACCTTCTTCCTCAAGCATCTCCATGATTCTGGCGGCCCTGTTATACCCTATTTTCATACGACGCTGTATATATGATATGGATGCCTGTCCTGCAGAGAGTACAATGTCCCTGGACTTTGCGTACAGTTCGTCCTGCTCTTCAAAATTGGAAGCCTGCTGTGGTTCAGTCACAAGGTTTTCAAGCAACGTATAATCAGGCCCGGCCTGGGCCTTAATATGGTCTACCACGTTTCTGGTTTCTTCGCTGCTTACATAAGCGCCGTGTATTCTCTTGATCCGCTTGCCCGGGCTTGTGAAAAGCATATCACCTTTTCCCAGAAGCTGATCAGCCCCGTACGTGTCAAGAATAATCCTTGAGTCCATTTTAGATGAGACCTGAAAGGAAATCCTTGAAGGGAAGTTAGCCTTGATTATCCCGGTAATAACATCCACAGAGGGACGCTGGGTCGCCAGTACAAGATGAATACCTGCTGCACGCGCCATTCCTGCAAGTCTCGCAATTGAGTCTTCAACTTCACGGCCTGATGCAAACATGAGGTCGGCAAGTTCATCAATAAAAATGACAATATAAGGCAATGGTTCGATATCACTGTCTGCATCTCCTGATGACTTTGAAAGTAATTTGGATCGTATTTTTTTATTAAAGGACTCGATATTCCTGGCACCTGTATCTGCAAGCAGGCGATATCGCCGCTCCATCTCTATTACAAGGGTCTTTAATGCATTTGATGCCTCCTTGGGAAGCGTTATCACAGGCATCAACAGGTGGGGTATGTCTTCATATGCCGAAAGCTCAAGCATTTTTGGGTCGATCATGAGCATTTTAACCTCTTTGGGGGTTGCCCGGTATAAGAGGCTTATCACGATGGTATTAAGTCCCACACTTTTTCCGGAACCGGTTGCTCCGGCAATCAAGAGATGGGGCATTTTAGCCAGGTCGGTCATGACAGGTATGCCGAAGATATCTTTCCCAAGTGCAAGCGTGAGCTTTGCACTGCTCTCGTTAAATGCATCATTGGCGATAATATCTCTGAGGAATACTGCTTCCCGGTTTCTGTTGGGCACTTCAATGCCGAGAGTAGACCGTCCGTGAA
>CALZJD010000225.1 GCA_945787795.1 Thermodesulfovibrionia bacterium
ATTTGCTGTAGAAAAAAATATAAATTAAGAATATAGTGCAAAGTGAAGTTACTTTAAAAAAGAGCATTAATCTCCAACTGCTGCGTTCTATGGTTTGGGGAATATTCTCGGTGCCGGAATTTACGTCCTGGCAGGAGAGGATTACAAGAAATAATTATGCAATTTGGGAGATAAGTAAAATCGTTTCTCATTAGATACAATCGCCAATTTTAAACTCACCTAAAAACTGCAGATAACACTTATTAGACCTCCGTATGTCAAGCACAAAGACTACCCGTAACGGATTTTCAGAGAAAATTCGTCAAGTCAGCGATACGTGTAAAAAAGAAGTATGCCCTGACTTAGTTTCAAAACTGCTGGTTACAGACATGTTGCTGCACCAAACACTTATAGAGGTTCAATAGTCCCGATACAAAGCATCATACCGTGACGACAGCAGAGGAGGCGTTACCCTTGATCCTCTGCGACCTAGAAAATAATCCGTGCCCTTGTGCCGCCCCAATCAAAATGTACAGATGACAGCAAAATGCTATCCCCAGTTAGTTCCGGGGTCGGGTAAGGGGCAGAACATGATATGAACCGGTACTCTGGTCCATGATTTAAAACCATATCGCTTATATGTAATTATGTTAGACCGGGCATCCAATCATGATGACAGGTGCAGAGCATTTGATCCACAATGCTCAGTGCACGGTCAATGCCACAGAGCAATGGTTTGTTAAAGCATTTAATCAGGCTCTGCCCGTATAGCACCAGTTATCGATCAGGCTTGCCCGGTCTGTATTTGTTATTTCTTTGTGAGAAACTTTTCTATAGTAAATACCTCTTTTCTTTTGAGAATGTAATAAGTCGCTCTGCCTATCTTATGAGCAAGAATGCTCAAAGCTTTTGCCTTGCCGTGTTTTCTTGCAAGCTTTTCCTTGTATTTTTTAACATCAGGAATTCCTCTGAGCATTGATACCGCTGCTTCTGAGAAGGCCCACTTCAGATGAGCATTGCCGATCTTCTTGCCACTATGACCGTATATCTTCCCTGCTGATTCCTTTGACGGCTTTACAAGTCTGCTGTAGGAGACAAAGTCCTGCACCCTGGGAAACCTTCTTATATCATGGATCTCATAGAGAATGACCAAAGCAAGGGTCTGCCCTATGCCCGGTACTGACAACAGACGAAGCAGTGCCTCATGGTCGTGTACCTTCGCTTTTTTACATATGTAATGTTCAAGCTTCAATAAAATCGAGTTGTAATGATCTATAAGAAAAAGGTTCATTTCCATACTCTTTTGAACACATTCATCTCTGAAGTGCTCGATCAGACCTTCCCTGTTGCCTTTGAATCGGATATTTTTCGGCAGGGGCGGCAGATTGTACTGATGATTGGTGTTCTGAATATGACCCAGCAGCTCGGCCCGCTTTCTTACGAGATGGTTTCTTCTTCTCATAAGGTCTCTTGTTGCCCGCATCTCAGGTGGATATACATAAGCCATGGGAATATTGCCGCCGCGTAAAAGATAGGCAATCTTGTAGGCATCGATTCTGTCATTTTTAGCTTTCCCACCATGAATAGCTTTCATGTACAATGCATGTCCCAGGATAAAAGTAATACTTTCCTTTGCACACAGATCAGCCAGCCAGTACCACGTGAACATGCATTCCGCTGAGACGACAATATCATCACGGTACTTGTCGATTGCCTTCATAAATGCAGCAGGATTGGACTTGATGTTTTTTTGCTTGATTATCCGTGCCTCCTGATCAATAATACAGACGTATATGGTTTTGGCGTGGATATCGACTCCACAGTAATACTTGTGGAGCTTGCTGTAGAATCTCATAACGACCTCCTTTAAAAATAGATTTTGGTGATCTAACATGATACTGCAAAAGCAGTATCATGAGGAGGTCTTTATTAGTATCATGATGTTATAAATGATTAAACGACCTCACCCATTTTGAAGACTTGTCGGTAGAGTCATCGATAGCAATCTCGCTCTCAATTTAAAGACGAACAAGAGGACTATGAAATTCCGGAAGATACAAAATCCAATGATTACCGATTTAAATCTTCATCAAAATAATCAACTATAGCAGTGCAGCTTTTAGTCTATAGTCGTGTTTCTGGGAATTGCTTCAATATTGAACCTACTATCTAAAAGTGAATGATTCTCAACTGCTCTTTTTTTCAATCATATTTCAGTCATATCATCTAAATGGTATCAGTATCAGTAACCCACCATCTCAGACAGCATTGCCCTTTGCTTGCAAATTTCCGTGTATGTTGTATGATTTAGAGAGTTACAGTTTCAAAAATGATGAGAACGATTTATTGTCATTCTCAGAGACAGGTATGCCTTTCCAGGCCAGGAACATCTAACATGGAGGAGTTATGAAATCACAAAACCATTCTCTTTTTATTATGTTATCTGCATTACTCCTGATTACTGTTTTTGTATTATCTGACAGTATTGCGGTTCAAGAGGTGTTTAAAGAAATGGATGGGAACATGGACGGTAAAATAACCCTCAGTGAGTTTGAAAAAAACATGAAAGAACATTCCTTTCAAATGCTGGATATGGACGACAATACAAAAATGGAGAAAGACAAATCAAATCCATGTGAAAATATAACTGACAGGGAAAAGCATGTAGTGAAATTTGAAAGAATGGATAAAGATAAAGACAGAAAGATCAGTTTTTTTGAATATTCAGACTATTCTGACAAAGAGATTAATCTGGAAGAAGCATTCATGGGCCTTGACAGGGACGGCAACAATTCTCTGGCCCCGGACGAAATAACGGTTCGACCGTGTTTAAAAATGATCACGATTAAATTTAAATGAATTAATTAATGTGCAGACCTGACACATAAACAGGGCTTTGCGTTATACAGACATAAAAAGGAGATAAAATGAAAATATTAATACACGCCATTCTGGTAGTACTGATCATGTCAGTGTCAACGTACGCAGCCGATGGTATGATTGATGTTAAAAGTTCGTTCGGAGTGAAAGAAACGGGAGACAGACTGGAAAATGTCCTGAAAGAGAAAGGCATGACAATATTTAACAGAGTTAAACACTCTGATGCCGCAAAAAATGTGGGGGTAGAATTAAGAGAAACAGAACTAATAATATTTGGAAATCCCAAAGTAGGAAGTCCTCTAATGAAGTGTCAGCAAAGTGTTGCCATTGATCTGCCACAAAAAGCCTTAATCTGGAAAGATATTGAAGGTAACGTATGGATATCATATAACAATCCAAGATATTTAGAAAAAAGGCATAATATTTCCAATTGCGAGGAAGTTATTGCAAAAATAGAGAAGGCACTTACTGGTATATCAAAAGCTGCATCAACAAAATAGAAGGTATAAGCAGTCAAAGCACTCGAATGCATGACTGCGGCGATGATTTTGATTTTTAATATTTTATCATCTGCAAGCTATCTTGTTACATGATCATATACTACATGTCATATATCGGTGGTTTCTGCATTAAAACTTTCAATCGTAAATCGTATGCCGTGTATATCGTATGACTAGTCGGTTAAAGTCCGACCGTGGGAATTCGGCAGTTCGCCCATATAGCACGAGGGAGGTGCAAAGGG
>CALZJD010000226.1 GCA_945787795.1 Thermodesulfovibrionia bacterium
TTTCTTTCTCTATGCCCCGAACAAAATTATTGTTCTCTTACCTCTGGTCACTTCCATGCAGAACGCCTATGGCTTTATCAAGTCGAGCCTCTACCGTCATATCAACAGGATATTCAAGAAAGATACGAGGGCGATGGAGATTATCGCGAAAGGGATGGTTTCTGATGAAGAAAAAAGGATTGAGTCTGTAGCAGATCTCAAGAGAGCTCTCAGGTCTGTCGATGATGAACAGTACAATAAATTAGTTGACTGTCTTCATAATTTCAGGATCCAGCTGATTGTCAATAATGTAAAAACCCCCCGGGAAATAAAAATCGGCACTGTTCTTGAAAAAGTTTCCGGTAACTACCTGGACCTCAATGTTGAACGGCTTGGTCATATCAGTTTCGACCCCCAGCTTGATCGAAATATCAATAATATGCTGGGTTATCTGACCAGCGGCTCTTCAGGTGCACCGAGTCCGTCCATTTACGATATTGCGGGCAGGATTATCAGGCAGATGAATGGGCAGCCGGAATCATACAATAATGTAATCCCTGCAAAAATGTAGCTCCTTATCTTCATCACAATTCTTTAAAAACAGCATATTACAGTCTGGCACATATTTCGCAATGTACTCTTGTGCGGTATCGGATATCTGCGCTGAAACAGCGCCGGAGTTGGTTTACAAATATAATATCTAACTGTTATTATTTATATCCGGTCGCGAGCTTATGCCGTTCAGCAGCGTTTGATACCAGGGAAGGTAGCATCTGAGAATGGTATAGACGCTCTTTTTTTTGACCGGTGAAAACAGGAAATTAGACAAGGTGATACTATGTGCCGTTTAGCAGCATTAACATCAGCTGAGTACATATCTCCCATGGAGACTATTCTTGCCCTTGAGACGATGAAAGAGGGTCATGACGGCTCCGGTATGGGGCTTATCCTGAAGGGCCTTGGCGGAGAATTCGAGGATCTGAAGGATTACCCTGTTCTCTCGGGCATCTGTTCTGAAGAGGGGATGAAGACACTCGATAGTTATATGAATAAAATCGGGTTTAAGCTTAAGTATACCTGGACACCGAAGACGAAGGCGGTAAAGGGAATTGAGGGCCGGGACAATTATTTTGCCAGGGTATATGATTATCCTGATATCGTGAAAGACAGGCCTCAGGGAGTGCAAGAGAGCCTGCTTTTGAAAACAAGGCTTGCACTCAGGGAACTTGGGGAGAAAGACGAATCAATAATCATATTTGCCTTTTACCCGGATATCCTGGCATTGAAAGAGGTTGGAGACCCCCTGCAGCTGGGAGAGTTTTTCGGTCTTGAAAAGTCTTCGCTCAAGGCCAAGATAATCCTTGCCCAGGGCAGACAGAACACGAATTACGCGATCAACCTGTATGCCTGTCATCCTTTTTTCATTCAGGGTTATGGCACGATGACGAACGGCGAGAATACGGCTTTTGTACCGATCAGGGAGTTTCTCTCGGGACGGAACATTCCGGGATACATTGGATACAACAGTGACAGTGAGGTTTTTTGTCACATACTTCATTATACATGCAGACAGCTCGGATATCCGCTTCATTATTATAAGGATGTCATAACACCGCTCAAACAGGAAGAGATAGCCAATCGTCCTGATCATGAAGCAGCAAGTTTTCTCAAGATGTCTTTACGGCCTCTCTGTATTGACGGGCCTAACTGTGTCATCGGCTTTACTCCTGACGGGACCTGTTTTATGGTACAGGATTCCAAGAAGTTAAGGCCCGGAGTCGTTGGAGGATTAAATGGGAAATATGGACTGATGTCTGAAGAGTGCGGTCTTGACAGCGCGATTCCCGAAAGGGAAAAGTCCACGGACATTTTTCCCATGAAGTATGACATGGTCATTATTAAACCTGATGCTGAGGAGGTGACGGTGTGGAACCAGCTTCACGGTTAGACAACAATCACGATCTTGCTGTTAAAGATTTTCCCTATATCATCAGGTGGAGTGATGATCGGTGCAAGCGCTGCGGCAAATGCACTGCTGTATGCCCGATGTATTCTATTGAGCCGGCTGTGATAGTCAGGCGCACGCTCCATTCTGAGGGATCAACACCGGAGCCTCAGTCAACGAGACGGGTTGAAACCATTGTTAAACAGACAACTGACATCGGAAAGTATTGTACCGGGTGCGGCACCTGTACCCTGGTATGTCCGAACGAAGCCATAGAACCGGAATACAATCCGCAGCATAAATTTAATTTTCATAAAAACAGGGGAGGACATCCCTACAGGAGAGGCGGACGAAGAAATGATCCGTCCCCCTCAACCCTTGACAAGCTCAGGTTTTCAAGGATTTCGATGCTTACAGACCCTGCCCTTGATGCCGGCCGGCATGAGTTCAGGATCAGGACATATCTCGGCAGGATCCTTCCTGCAGAGGAACTGCCGATAAAGACGGTCGACGGCAGGCTTGAAGTCACGAAAAAATCCGGTACCTTTATCCCGCCGGTTCGCGAAATATACCCGATCATGATAGGCAGCATGTCCATCGGGGCACTGTCGCCGAACATGTGGGAAGGTCTGGCAATGGGTATCACCTATCTCAACGAAGTTGAGGGCATGCCTGTTGTCATGTGCTCCGGTGAAGGCGGAATGCCCCAGCGGCTGCTGAAGTCCCGTTTTATTAAATACTTTATTCCCCAGATTGCATCAGGATATTTCGGCTGGGACGAGATAGTGCGGACGATCCCCCATATGGTGGAAGACCCCTGCGCAATAGAAATTAAATACGGCCAGGGAGCGAAACCCGGTGACGGCGGTCTTCTCATGGCCCATAAAGTGTTAAAGCTCATCTCGGAGATCAGGGGTGTGCCCATGGGTGTTGATCTGCCCTCACCTCCTACGCATCAGACAAAGTACTCAATTGAAGAGGCGGTAGCCAAGATGATACAGTCAATGTCCATGGCGTGGGGATTCAGGGTGCCTGTTTATCCGAAGATTTCAGGAAGCCATACAGCAAAGGCGGTGTTGAACAACCTGATAAGAAACCCCTATGCAGCAGCGCTCTCCATTGACGGTGACGACGGAGGCACAGGCGCAGCGTACAATGTTTCCATGGACAGCATGGGACACCCGATTGCCTCCAATGTCAGAGAGTGCTACCTCGACCTGGTTGCCCAGGGTAAGCAGAACGAACTCCCCCTGATCGCGGCCGGTGGAGCGGGCAAGCGGGGCAATCTGGCTGCAAATGCAGCAGCGCTCTTTATGCTCGGTGCATCTGCGGTCTCAATCGGTAAATATATTATGCAGGCTGCAGCCCAGTGTTTTGGAGACGAATACAACCGCTGCAATGTCTGCAACCTTGGCAAGTGCCCGAGAGGTATCACCACTCAGGACCCGAGACTCTACAGGAGGCTCGATCCTGATAAAGTTGCTGAACGGGTTGTGGAAGTATACAAATCACTCGACGTGGAACTGAAGAAAATATTTGCGCCTATGGGACGAAGCACAGAGCTTCCCATAGGCATGTCAGATGGTCTCAGCACTGATGATCCGGCAATAGCTGAGAGATTGAAAATCAACTTTGCC
>CALZJD010000227.1 GCA_945787795.1 Thermodesulfovibrionia bacterium
CTTCTTGTGTCAACAGCAGAAGTCAACCTGCGGGAATTTCGTTACAAAAACAAAAAACTCGACAGGATACGGAATATCCTGAAGGCCGCAGAACTGCCCGACGGGCGTGACGAGGCCTTCAGAGTGTATGAAGAGCGGGTACGGCCTGTGCTTGTGGAATTGCAGACGGGAAAGCCGGTTCCGGAAAGTGATTTTAATGATGTGCTGAACATAGAGAAGTTTGATATCAGGAAGCTTGCCGATGATTCCACATATGGCAGGAGCATTCCCGATGGAGGAGATATTGCAGGGCTCAGGAGAATGCCCTTATATATGCCCATTTACTTTATTCTCGAGGGAGAAGACATCCGCAGTATTGTCTTTCCCATTGTCGGTCACGGCATATGGTCCACCCTGTACGGATTCATTGCCCTTGAAAGGGACCTGAAAACAGTGCGGGGTTTCACGATATATGAACACGGGGAAACCCCGGGACTCGGAGGAGAAGTGGACAATCCCCGCTGGAAGAGCACCTGGAAGGGAAAGCAGGCATTTGATGAAGCAGGCAAGCTCAGGATCCAGGTCATAAAAGGGGATGTCGATTCTTCACGGCCCAACGCTGCTTACCAGATTGAAGGCCTCTCGGGGGCTACTCTTACGACGCACGGGGTGGATGGCATGGTACGATTCTGGCTTGGTGAAAACGGCTACAGCGCCTTAATCAAGAAGCTCAGGGAGAATATACATGGGTATCTATAAAAAAACACTTCTCGATCCGGTGTTTGAAAACAATCCCATCGGCGTGCAGATCCTGGGGATCTGCTCAGCCCTAGCAGTCACGACAAAACTGGAAACAGCCTTTGTCATGTGTGTGGCCGTCATTTTTGTCACTGCCTTTTCCAGCCTGACCATAAGCCTTATCCGGGGCCAGATCCCGGGAAGCATTCGCATCATCGTGGAAATGGCTGTCATCGCCTCTCTCGTCATTCTAGTTGACGAGTTTCTGCAGGCCTTTGCCTATGAAATGAGCAAGCAGTTATCCGTATTTGTGGGACTGATCATAACAAACTGCATCGTGCTGGGCAGGGCTGAAGCCTTTGCTCTGAAAAAACCTCCTGGACTCAGCTTTGTTGACGGTATCGGCAACGGCCTGGGATACAGCATCATGCTTCTCTCAGTCGCCTTTTTCCGGGAGCTCCTGGGATCGGGAAGACTCTTCGGGTATCCTGTGGTTCCTTCTTGCCCCCAGCGGGTTTATTATTGTGGGGCTCCTGATATGGGCACTGAGGACATGGAAGCCGGAACTGCAGGAGGAAGAGGAATGATTGAACACTATCTCAGCATCATCCTGAAAGCTGTCTTTGTTGAAAACCTTGCCCTCGCTTTCTTTCTCGGTATGTGCACGTTTATTGCCGTATCAAAAAAACTGGAAACAGCAATTGGTCTTGGATTCGCCGTCATCGCAGTGATGACCATTACGATCCCTGTCAACAACATCATATTTAATCATATCCTGAAGGAAGGGGCCCTGCGATGGGCCGGGATCCCCAGCGTAGATCTCACCTTTCTCGGCCTGATTATATACATAAGCGTGATTGCTGCATTAGTACAGATCCTTGAAATGGCACTCGACAGATATGTCCCGGTCCTCTATACATCACTGGGCATTTTTCTTCCCCTGATAACGGTAAACTGCGCAATTCTCGGGGGCTCTCTGTTCATGGTAGAGAGAGACTATGATTTTATGGAAAGTGTGATATACGGCTTTGGTGCAGGTGCGGGATGGGCACTGGCGATCATAGCCCTGGCCGGAATCAGGGAAAAGATGCAATACAGCAATGTTCCAAAGGGCCTGAGAGGGGCAGGAATCATTTTTATCGTATCAGGGCTCATGGCCATGGCCTTTATGCTCTTTTCAGGAATTCAGCTATAGAAAAATCATGACCGGAATCTCTCTCATAACGCTCGCTGTAGCCACATTCACCATTCTTATCCTTGGTCTCGTGCTCATTATCCTTGCTGCGAAGTCAAAACTGGTTGCGAGCGGCCCTGCAACACTGACAATCAATGATACCCCAGAACGCTCACTGACCGTAGCTGCCGGCGGGAAACTGTTAAATACACTGGCAGACAATAAAATCTATCTGGCTTCTGCATGCGGAGGCGGTGGTACCTGCGGGGAATGCAAGGTGGTAATACAGGAAGGTGCCGGCGATGTATTGCCTACAGAGAAATCAAAACTTTCCCGGCGGCAGGTTCATGACCATTTCCGTCTTTCCTGCCAGGTTCAGGTAAAGGAGAACATGAAGCTGGTCATTCCTCCGGAAATGCTCGAAACGAGGAAGTGGGAGTGTACAGTGCGATCTAACCGCAATGTGGCTTCATTCATAAAAGAACTGGTCCTCGAGCTGCCCCCCGGTGAAGAGGTGGCCTTTCGTGCGGGAGGCTATATCCAGGCAGAGGCGCCGCCCCATACTGTGCATTACCGGGATTTCATCATTGAGGATGACTATAAACCGGACTGGGACAGGTTCAATCTCTGGCAGTTCCAGTCCGTAGTTGATGAACCGGTTATCCGGGCCTATTCCATGGCCAATTATCCAGAAGAAAAAGGGGTAATTGTACTGAATGTCCGTATAGCAAGCCCTCCTCTCGATGAACCTGATATCCCTCCCGGTAAGATGTCTTCCTACCTGTTCAGCCTGAAACCGGGGGACAACATCACCATATCAGGTCCCTATGGCGAGTTTTTTGCGCAGGATAGCAGCAATGAAATGATAATAATAGGGGGAGGCGCGGGTATGGCCCCGCTCCGCTCTATTATATTTGATCAGCTGAAGCGGGTAAAAACCACCAGGAAGCTTTCCTTTTATTACGGAGCCAGAAGCATGAGAGAGGCATTCTATGTGGACCACTTTACAAAACTTGCAGAAGAACACGACAACTTTATCTTTCACCTTGCCCTCTCTCGCCCCCATCCGATGCAGAACTGGACAGGATACAAGGGATATGTTCAGCACTGCCTGAATGACACCTATTTAAAAGACCACCCTGCACCGGAAGACTGCGAGTACTATATCTGCGGCCCGCCCGCACTTAACGCCTCGGTGATCATGTATCTGGACAGCATGGGCGTTGAGCCGGAAAATATTTTTTATGATGACTTTGGAGGATAATGAGAATCAGGAGCAATGAGGCAGTAGTAAGAAGCCAGGGATGAATGAAGCCTTCTTTCCCTGACTACGTACTCCCGGCTGCCAACTACTAATAAAAAAAGGAGGATATATGGTAAAAATAACAGCAGAAGAAATCATATCAGACATTGGAGAGGAGCCCCTGTGTGTCTCCCCGGAAACTGTAGTGTACGATGCTGTCAGGCTGATGCTTGAACATAACGGTCATGCCGTTCTCGTAAAAAAAGATGATGCGTATGTCGGGATATGGACAGAGCGGGACCTCATGAACAACACGGTCCTTGACGGGTATAATCCCAAAACAACCAGGGTCGGCGATCATGCATCATTCCCCTTAAAGAGCGCCCCTCACAGCGACACTGTATTCCAGCTTATCGACAAGTTTCTCGGCTATCAAACACGCCACCTCCTGATCGAAAAGGAAGGCGAATATATCGGCCTCCTCTACTCCCGCGACGTTATCAGGGTAGGCTTCACCGAAAGGACAAAACAGCTCCGGGAACTGGATGAAATGGTGAGCCTTGAGTTTTATGAAAACTGGAAGTGGAGGAAGAAGAACAAATAAACAGGAATGGGTATACGCAGAGTTACTTCGAAACATGTGTCATTCCCGCAAGTGAAACGCACCTGGCTTCCTTACAAACCGATGAACTGATATGACCGGATTACAAAACTCCTGCTTTTCATCTTTCATCCCTTCAGGGAATGTAAATATCGTCCGATAATTAATAATACATTGTTCGTTATTGAATGTAATATGATCAAAACCGGCAACATATATATAAACCTCCAGATCAAAACAGGGGATGACCGGAAAAGGATCAGGGCCATGAACTGGATTACAATAGGATTCTCATTAATGACACATATAAAACAGGATATGCAGAAAAAATGAATTTTCAATTTGTGTCCCCATTTTTAACTTCAATACTGAATGTTCTCTCCACTATGGCATCGCTTGCAGCGAAACATGGTAAACCTTCCTATAAGACGAGCGCAACGGCCTGCGGTGATGTTTCCGGAATAATTGGTATGGCCAGTGAACAGGCAAAGGGAACGTTAGCAGTGACATTTACCGAACCGGTAGCCCTGGAGATAACAAAACGCATGCTGGGAGATGAACTGACTGAAATTGATCATACGGTAATTGATATGGTAGGAGAGATTACAAACATGGTGACAGGAGGAGCAAAAAGCCTGCTGAGCGAAAAGGGTTATCGATTTGACATGGCCATCCCTTCTGTTATTTCAGGAAAAAACCACGTTATACACCACAAATCCAAAGTACCTGTAATACTTGTACCTTTTCATACGGATGCAGGGGACTTTTTTGTGGAAATCTGTTTTGAATAGCACGTATCTGTTTTACATTTTATTTCGATTGTTTCTTCTCCGCAGCCTATAATATCGAGATCATATATATCTTTAAACATGTGATTAAGAGTCAGCTGCTCTACCAACTGAGCTAACGGCCCACTTTATTAGAGTGTTGAGTATAGAGTTAATAGTATTATTTTTCAAATATTACCTCCACAGTCCACACTCCAAAAACTGGCACTACTGTGCAGGAAACATGGCCTACATATTGTGCTTCCCTTAAACCCTCAACCTTACTCCCTGTTTTAATGGCGCGCCTGGGAGGACTCGAACCTCCGACACCCGGCTCCGGAGGCCGGTGCTCTAATCCACTGAGCTACAGGCGCACTAAAAACAACGTTAAGTATTTAGCTTTTAGCAGTAAGTTGAAAAAGCTGACTGCTTATGGCTAATTGCTTACAGCTATAAATTTGCTTAAACAAATTTATATGGGGTGAGTGAGGGGATTCGAACCCCCGACCCTCTGAGCCACAGTCAGATGCTCTAACCTGCTGAGCTACACTCACCAAAGACAGCTGATCAGCTGTCAGCATTTAGCTTTCAGCTTTCAGTTAAAAAGGCTGACTGCTTACAGCTGATCACTAAAGATTTTGTCAAACAAAATCTTTATGGCGCGCCCGGGAGGATTTGAACCCCCGACCTACTGATTAGAAGTCAGTTGCTCTATCCAGCTGAGCTACAGGCGCAATTTAATGCCATGATTACCATCCAGAACATCCCTTAGGATTTTCTCAATGCATCTCTTTAAGGATGATATGTCTGTGAAGCAATATGTATTTTAATAGAGGGGCCTTGAATATGGCAAGTCAGGTAAAGGAAGAACTTCCTCAGCCCATTTTCGCTGCCTCAATATTGTCATACAGGGCATTATATTCTTTTTGCAGAGTTACATGGCTTTTTTGTAAATCTTCATGTTCGGCGCGAAGCTGACCAAATTCTGATTCCATCTTGTCATGCTTAAGTTTAAGAGACTGCTTCTGTTCCAGTGCCCTGTCAAGCTCTTCTTTTCGCACGGTCAGTTGTAAGAGGTCTGCTAAACCTTCGGCTTCACGCTCTAACGATGCTACTGTGTTCTCAAGCTCTTCATTTTCCTTCTTCATTGAACCTATGCAGTTATCCAGTGTTTTATTGTTCTGTTCAATATCAGCGATGAGCTGTTCATACTCTTTTGATCGTTCTGCTTCCGGAATCAGTGAGGCAAGAGAGTTTTTCAGTTTTTCATTCACTATCCTGATACCTTCAAATTTTTCCTGCAGTTCATCGAACTTGCCTTTCCAGGCCGAGAGCTCAATGCCTATCTGGGACTGCTTATCAACTTCAGAATGGAGGACGTGCAAATCTTTTTGAGCTGCTACATCTCTTGCTGAAAGTTTACGGTATCTGATAATCATGAAAATGGTAAGACCGGCAAAAACCAGCAATCCCTGGACAGTTAACAGTGCTAAAAGAGGGTCAACGTGAAGCACCGGGCGATTCCTCTTGATCAGTTTTACTTTCTGGCAGTTTCTCTTCACCTGCATCGGATTCCGCTTGGTTACTCAGTGCTTCTGCCCAAATCTGGTCTGCATCCTTTTCGCTGTTTCCTTCTGCAAGTCCTGCCTCTTCCTGTACATTATCAAGATCTGCACTGGTTGTCTTATTAATTGCCTCGTCAACATGTACCTGCTCATCCAGTGCTGCTTCCCACATATCACCAATCTCCTCCTCATTACTTTCATCCGCATCAGGCATAGAAGCTTTGGACTCATGTTCTTGTGTCTGAGTCTCAGCAGACGTGTTTGTCATTGCCAATTGAGGTTCCTCATCAAGTGCATGATTTTCAGCTTCCTCATTTTCTGACAGCTCTGTTTCAACATTAACCTCTACACTCTCTTCTGCATCGTTATCCTCAACCTGAGCTGTTTCTTCAGCCTCTTTATCAGTAGTCTGCTGGTCAACTGCAACTTCCTCCAGAGTTTTTTTCCCTTCTGCGCCCAAATCCTGTTCCTCTGTTTTTTGCCCTTCATTACTGCTCTCTGCTGCCTGCTCGTTCATGGCATCTGCCCACATATCTTCAACTCTCTCTTCTGCATTGATATCCTCGACCTGAGCTGGTTCTTGAGCCTCTTTATCAGTAGTCTGCTGGTCCACTGCAACTTCCTCCAGAGCTACTTTCCCTTCTGCGCCCAAATCCTGTTCCTCTGTTTTTTGCAATTCATTACTGCTCTCTGCTGCCTGCTCGTTCATAGCATCTGCCCACATGTCATCAACGTTGTCTTCTCCCCCTATTTCTTCCATCTGCACTATTGCTTCATCATTCTCAACTACTGCCGGTGCTTCTTCAATCTCATGACCTGCCTTTGCTTCTTCTGTATCTGATACAGTATCTTTCATGGATTCACTTGCTTGAGTTGCTTCACCCTGCTGTTTCAGCTTCTCAAGCCTTTGTATTTCCTCTTCAAGATTATTAAGTGCTCCATCGTCTGCTTTCTTCTGCAGACGCAGCTTCTTCAATTTCAACTCCTTCTTTTACAGGTTCCTTTTTCTCTTCCTCATCGATCTGCTCGGCTTCTTTACGTTCAGATTCTGCATCCTCAAGTTTTACAAGAGTTTTCATGACTTGTGCTGTCTCGCCAGCCTCTTCTTCTGAGGATTTCTCTGCTGCAATCCCTGCTTCATTATCGCTCTCTTCAGTCTCTTTCTTTTTTGCCAGAAATCTCATGGTGTCTTTAAAGCGTTTGAAATATTTGCCGATCATCTTTAGGTCCTTTATGCTCTGCCGCTTCATATAAGCAATGACAAGTATCCCTATAATGAGATTTACAATAATCAATTGAATTATTATCCTGACCCAGTTCACAGGGGCCTGTTCTTCCTCACCTGAATTTCCCTCTGCTTCTGCCTGTTCATATTTCCTGGCATCTCGTGCAGCTTTTAAGTCTTCTTTTGATTCCTGCAGGTTTGCAACATTAAACAGA
>CALZJD010000228.1 GCA_945787795.1 Thermodesulfovibrionia bacterium
AGACGATGGGGACTGCAGTAAATGGTGAGCCGCGAAGGATTCGAACCTTCGACCCACGCCTTAAAAGGGCGTTGCTCTACCAACTGAGCTAGCGGCCCGCTAATCGAGCAAAATAGTATAACAAAATCATAAAACAAAAAAACAGACCACCAAGGAATCATACTTTCAAGTATCTGGTGTCTGCAGCCTGGATTTTAGGGTGAAAGGATGGACAGATGAGTGTTATTTTCGCTTTAAGCTTATCGCTTACAGCTCATTTAATAGGCTTCAGCAGTCCACATCTCTTTTTTAAACTTCAAAACTGTATTGCGCCCTGCATCTTTTGCCTTATAAAGGGCAATGTCTGCATATTTTATCGCTTCCCAGAAGTTCTGGGTGTCTTTTGGAAATTCGCTGATACCTATGCTGATGGTCTTGCTGATAACGACTCCGCTGGTTTTTACCTTGGTTTCTGCAATCTTTTTTCTGATTCGTTCAGCAACTTCTTCTGTATCTCCCGGCTTTGCGTCATTAACAATCACAACAAACTCCTCACCACCAAATCGTATGACGAGGTCCCCGGAACGTGCACTTTTTGAAATGACATTAGCAGTTGCTTTCAATACGACATCTCCTACATCATGTCCGTATTTGTCGTTTACTTCTTTAAAGAAATCCAGGTCGCACATCAATAATCCGACCTGGGTGCCTTTTCTTACGACACTGGCAACAAGAGTATCAACATATTCTTCAAGAAACCGTCTGTTGTATAATCCCGTCATCTGATCTTTTACTGCGGATTCTTTCAGGGCGCTTGTCAGTTTTTTGGTCTCGATGACTGCGGTTGATTCCCGGATGTACTGCTCAGCCTTGAGTATCTGCCTTGCAATACAGTCACTCTGTATAATCGGCGTCGGCTTCTCGTGTTCCGGTGTTACAGATTTATCAAAGTTAAACTGGACAATTCCTCCTGTTGCTCCCCCGATGATTATAGGAACACATACGTGATATTTCTCCGGTGATAACAGATACTGTTTACATATTTTCTTATACGTTATTGAAGACACGGTGTGTCCTGTTTTCCTGGCCCTGCATAAATTGCTGTCTACCAGAATTTCCTTGTTGCAGCATATTTCATTTTTTGAGTAGGGGGTATCTATCAGCCTCATCACGTTTCTGTTTGATATCTCAAACATCACAAGGTCATCCAGTCCCAGCTGGTCATAAAAAACCTCTGCCATCCGGTTATAGACGTCATCGAGGGTGTCATCTTCTTCAATAACCTTTTTAAAGGTGTTCATGTCGTGAATCGTATTCATGAGCATATTAAAATTAGTTGAAAGTTGTGCTATTTCGTCCTTTGAGCCTATAGCAATCTGCTTTGTCAGGTCCACTTCGCCCTCAGACAATCCCTTTATCTGGTTTGTAATTGCATTAAGAGGATCTGTGATCGAGGCTTTGAGAAAGTAACTGAAAACTATGACCAGCGTAATTGCCATCACGCCTATTATGATGAACAAAACCATTGATGCCTGAAGTACTGTCTTTATGTTGTCTGTATATTTCGACTGTAATACAGATATGCTTGATGTCAGCTTGCCAAGCTCCACAACTGACTGCACGGTTAGCATATCATACTCCCTGAGGGCATTCATAAATTGATCATTTTCAAGCTGAGTTAACCCGGCTCCTCCCAGTTTTTTCATTTTCAATGACATCAGGGTCTCCAGGGAATCTCTCATGCGGCTGCTTTTATTCAGTACTTTCCCGATATGATTTTTAGCAGAGGTATTTTCTGCCAGCGGCTCCACTTCAAACTCTTCGATCAGTTCGCCCGTTAAATCAGAATAGTCCTTAATTACTCCGCCTTCCAGAAGAGATGTAAGGGTAGTCGTGATATTACCATGAAGAAATTTATCACGCTCATAATTCATGCTCACTGTCTCCATATCATCATGAATAACGATGTTATGAACGGATACATTTGCTCCACGGATATTGATGATTAATTTCTGGCTTGCCTTGATTTGAGGGACTACCTGGTCTGTCAACACGTGTGAAGAACTATTTACATATGTGACTGCACCGAGTCCGACCAGGGCAGTAATAATAAACCAGAATATCCCTCCGCCTGCAAAAAGGAATATTTTCTGCCAGATCGGAATATCTGTAAACGTAATCAGGTTTATGAATCGCCAGAACAGTTTAGGTGTTCTCATGTTGCCAGACCCTCCATGCTTACATTATCAAAACATACAATAGTCTGTACGCGTAAATACATACATAAATATATGTACGGCCTTTGGGGATTTTTCTTAAGTTGTTACGTGAAAAGGGGAATTGAAGGGGACATTAAGATGACCAAAATGATGTTACTGCTACTGAAAAAATAGTGAAGCTCCCCGCCTGCAAGGCGGGACATCAAAAAGGATTTTTTTTAATGATAATTCAGTCTTTATCCCCCTCTTTGGCAAAGTCGCTACGACCCTCGTAAGACCCGACTCGGGAGGGCCTGCCTTTTCATAAACTGGAGGATTAGCTTCGATTAATCGTATGAATACCCTTATCAGGCGGGAGGGTAACAGGGCTGTTATTTCCGTTTCCTGCCAAAGGGCCTGTTCACAAATATGATTTCATTTCTCTGTTGACCTGTGGATATGAGATCGATCTTCACATTAAGGGCTTCACTAATATAATCCATATAAGCTCTGGCCTGTCTGGGAAGATCCCTAATTTTCGTGGCTCCCTTTGTACTCTTCTGCCAGCCGTCCAGCTCCTTGTACACCGGCTCACAACCATTAAGCACATTAACGGTCTGGGGCATGTCAGTAAATTTGCAGGCCTTGCCCTTTTTACTGCAGCTGCAGCTGTTCGTAGGGTCCTTATACGTATATGATGTGCATACTTTCAACTTATCCAGTCCGTCAAGCACATCCAGCTTTGTCAGTGCGATTCCGGTGAAACCATTAATCCTTATGGCATGCCTGAGGCTTACGAGGTCAAGCCATCCGCACCTGCGGGCCCTTCCTGTGGTCGCCCCATATTCTCCGCCATTGGCCCTGAGCTCTTCTCCCAGACGGTTATGCAGTTCTGTGGGAAAGGGTCCTTCACCGACTCTGGTAGTGTAGGCTTTCATTACTCCTATTATTCCGTCCACTTTTGCAGGGCTCACGCCAAGTCCGGTACAGACACCCCCGGCAGAAGCACTTGAGGATGTTACAAATGGATATGTACCATGATCAATATCAAGCAATGTGCCCTGGGCCCCTTCAAAAAGAACATTCTTTCCCTGATCAATAATGTCATTTATCATAACTACCGTATCAGTGACAAAAGGGCCCAGATAATCGGCATATTTCATATATTCGTTATATATTTTGTTAACACTGATCTTTTTCTGGTTATATTTTTTCTCGAGTAAAAAGTTTATGTCATCGAGGTTTTCCTTCAGCCTGGTTTTGAACGCTACACTATCAAGAAGGTCTATCATCCTGAACCCGGTCCTTGACATCTTGTCTACATAGGCCGGTCCAATACCCCTGCCTGTT
>CALZJD010000229.1 GCA_945787795.1 Thermodesulfovibrionia bacterium
TGCATCCTGCCCCTTTGCGTAAGACTCCCGTACCTTGGCTTCCTTTTTGTGCTGGCGCTGAACGTGCCAGTTCTCCAAAGAACGTCTCGTGCCTCTTATCAATACGATAACTGATGTAGAAAGTATTCCCACAGCCACAGAGACAAGAACAAGTGCGATAACAGGAATCGTGTACGTCAAGTCCTGCCAGACAGTCAGCTCCACCATACCTTTATTAAAAAAAGCAAGAAGGCTTAACAACACCAGAAATATGATTATAAATAAAACTGTAATTTTCCCCATTCTATACCTCCCCTGTATTCATATTAATTAATAAGCAGGACTTTTAATGACCAATCCGCATTAAACCTTATTCAACTGATATCCGTCCTGCATCCATCCAGAACTTGTCAAGATTGTAATAAGACCTGGTTTCTTCATCAAAGATATGCACTACCATATCACCGTAATCCATCAATATCCACCGAGCTGTATCCATTCCCTCTTTTCCAAGTGGAAAAATCTTCTCTTTAGAAAAATGCTCGTCAATCGATTCAGCAATGGCCCTGATCTGGGCCCTGTTTTCTCCCGAGCATATTACAAAATAATCTGCAATTGATGAAAGGTCTTTTAAGTCAAGAATGACTACATTACTGGCTTTCTTGTCAAGCGCCAGCTCTGCAGCCTTGACAGCCCTTTGTTTAATCCTGTTTTCTAAGGGTATCGCTCCTTTCAAAAAAAGGCGGAAAGTAAAAAGTGAGCAGTAAGAAGAAACTCATTTCTATCTTTCAATCTCATTTTCCGGATCTTACTTCCCATTTCTCACTTTTTATATAGATTATGAGAAATTATATAGGATTTTTATGAGAAATTATATAGGATTTTACCGAATCAGGCAAGAGATATCTGATGCTTTCCCCTTTACCTACCAGACCCCTGACAAGGGATGCAGAGATATTAAGGCCCGTAACATTTAAGAGATAGCCCTTCTGCTGATCAGAAATATCAAATACATGATCCATACGTATATCATTATCAAGATCGCTGAGGACGCTTTTTTTGACTCTCTTTATGAAAAGTGAATCACTTGTGTCGCTAAAGTAATATCGCGGCCTAGATATAACCACCAGATTGGTCATGTTGAGCAGTTTTTCCGGTTCTTTCCATGCCGGAAGATCAAGAAATGCGTCAATGCCAAGTATAAAGTAGAACTCAGCATTCCCATACATCCTGCCAAGCCTGTTTATGGTATCGACAGAATATGACCTGCCCCTTGCCTTTGTTTCAACATCAGATATTATGAAATGCCGGTTACCCTTTATTGCCTTTTCCACCATTTCATAACGTTCCTGGGCCCGGGCAAGATCCGGTTTGTCAAAGGGGGTCTTTCCGGATGGGATAAACAGTATTTTATCCAGTGAAAGTCTTGCATATACGTCCTCAGCAGTTCTGAGATGTCCATAATGAACAGGATTAAAAGTGCCGCCGTAGATTCCTATTTTCATATTACATACAGGTTTCAGCTGTCAGCAGTCAGGGTCCAGTAACTGAAAACTGATCCCTGACACCTGATTACGTTCTTATCTGACCGTTCCCAAGACCTATGAACTTGGTGCATGTAAGTTCTTCCAGTCCCATCGGCCCCCTTGCGTGGATCTTGTCAGTCGAAATTCCCATTTCAGCACCAAGTCCGAACTGGAAACCATCGCTGAACCTGGTTGAGAGGTTTACAAATACAGAAGACGAGTCCACTTCTCTCAAAAATCTCATGGCCTTGCCATAGTCGTCTGTGACAATCGTTTCTGTATGGGCAGAGCTGTACTCGGCTATGTGGTCCATTGCAGCATCAATGTCCCTGACCACCTTAATATTTAAAATAAGGTCCACATACTCATTATGAAAATCTTCTGCCTTTGCTTCACTGACAGATGCAATAATCCTCTTTGTCCGTGCACAGCCTTTCATTTTAACTTTGGCCTTTTTAAGGCGTTTTGTTATGGCAGGCAGAAATTTCTTTGCCACCTTCTCATCCACAAGCATGGTCTCCATGGCATTGCATGTTCCGGGTCTCTGCACCTTTGCATTAAAACATATCTCTTCTGCCATGTTCAGATCAGCGTCCCTGTCAACAAATACATGGCAAATTCCCTTGTAGTGTTTAAGCACAGGTATGCGTGAGTTTTCGGTCACCGCCCTAATCAGTCCCTCGCCGCCCCTCGGGATAATAACATCGATAATGCCCTCAAGTTTCAGCATTTCCATGACCGCCTTCCTGTCGGTCTTATCCAGAAAAGTTATGACCCCTTCATGAATTCCCTGTTTTTTCGCAACATGTCTCAGTATCTTCACAATTGCCCTGTTCGAGTGAATGGCCTCTGATCCACCCCTGAGTATGACCGCATTCCCGGCTTTGAGACAAAGCGCGGTCGCGTCAGCTGTCACATTAGGTCTTGATTCATAGATGATGCCTATTACTCCGAGAGGGACCCGCATCTTTCCGATGGTCATCCCGTTAGGCCGCTGCCACATCCTGGTAATTTCACCAACAGGATCAGGAAGGCCGGCTATATCAATTAATCCCTGTGACATCTCATCTATCCTCTGGACAGTCAGTGTCAGCCGGTCTATCATTGCCTTTGTGAGGCCCTTTTTCTTTGCTTCTGCAAGGTCTTTCTTATTTTCTCTCTGAAGCTCTTCAGCTTTCTTCTTAAGCGCATCTGCCATTATTAAGAGAGCATTGTTCTTCTGCTCTGAAGATGCCCTTGCAATAACCCTTGCCCCCTCTTTCGCCTCCACCGCCTTTTTCAATACATATGACTTGAAATCCATAACTATTCCTCCCGTATGTATAATCAGGTGAGTATTTTAGCATAATAATATGCAGTTGTATGAAATCATTATATTTATGATCATTCGCTTTGCTGTCATTCCGGCATTCCTTAAGCCGGAATCCAGTTTTATTACAAAACTCTGGATTCCCGATCAACAGACCTCGGGAATGACGGACAAGGCTGGATAATTTTTTTTGACAATAATCCGGCAAAAAAATATTATATGCATCTATATGCTTAATCAAATAAAAAAAGAACTCCAACACCTTGCAGACCCGGACAGGGCTAAAATCCTGCAGAAGTTTTTCAAGACAGGTAAAGGCCAATACGGTGAAGGAGATGTGTTTCTCGGCATTAAGGTTTCTGAGCAGCGGAAGGTCGCAAAGAAGTATTCCGGATTGATATTAAAAGAACTTCAGGGTCTGCTTTCCAGCAGGTATCATGAGCACCGATTGACATCACTTCTGATTCTTGTTATTAAGTATACAAAATCAGATGAAGCAGAAAAAAAGGAAATAGCAGATTTCTATTATAAAAATACAACATATATAAATAACTGGGACCTTGTTGATTTATCTGCAGATAACATCATTGGAGATTACCTCCTCGAGAGAGACCGGTCAGTGTTATACAGGCTGGCAATATCAGAGAACCTTTGGGAGCGAAGAATAGCGATTATGGCAACATTCCGGTTTATTAAAAACAATCAATTTAAAGATACGATAAAAATATCCGAATTACTTTTAAGGGACGAACATGATCTTATCCATAAGGCAGTGGGCTGGATGCTCAGGGAAACAGGCAAAAAAGATATGGCAACGGAAGAAGCATTTCTGAAGAAGCATTATAAGAACATGCCCCGTACCATGCTCAGATATGCGATAGAAAAATTTGATCAGGACAGGAGAAGATCCTATTTAAAAAATCTGGTATAATACCTGCTTATGTCAGTACTTGAAAAACACATTCATGAACCAAAGATAGCCTACTTCTCAATGGAGATAGGCCTCAGAGATGAAATCCCTACCTTCTCAGGTGGTCTGGGCATACTTGCCGGCGACACTGTCAAGTCAGCTGCCGACCTGAACCTGCCCTTTATAGCGGTCACTCTGATGAGCCGTAAGGGGTATTTCCGCCAGGAGATAGATAATGAGGGTCACCAGACAGAACATCCTATTAACTGGGACCCGTCAAAACTGATGAAGCGCGCAGCAGAACAGGTTTTCGTATCGATTGAAGGAAGAAACGTCCTTGTTCAGGCCTGGATCTATTTCGTGGAAAGTCCCAGAGGGGGAATCATCCCTGTGATATATCTTGATACAAACCTCCCTGAAAACAGCGCTGAAGATAAAATATTAACTGATCAGCTTTATGGCGGTGATGAAAGTTACAGGATAAAGCAGGAAGTTGTTCTTGGTATCGGCGGAGTGAGAATGCTCAGAAAACTGGGGTTTCAGATTAAAAAATATCATATGAACGTATTTACCACACACACTCCTGTTGAGGCAGGTCATGACAAGTTTACGTATGAACTGTTCAATAAAGTATTTGGCAACTATTTTCCTGAGAATATAATGAAAAAGCTTGCTGGCGAAAAAAATGTCAATATGACCCTGTTAGGATTTAACCTGAGCAATTTTGTAAATGGAGTGGCAAAGAAACATGGTGAGGTTTCACAGAGCATGTTTCCGGGATACCAGATTAATTCCATCACAAATGGCGTCCACTCTTATACCTGGACATCTGAAAACATGAAGAACATATTTGACAAGTATCTGCCGGGCTGGGCAAATGAGCCGGAAATATTTGTAAGGGTCGGTGCGATCCCTGATGATGAAATCTGGGCAGCACACCTGAAGTCCAAGAAGGAACTTATTGAATATGTAAATTCCGTCTCCGGTACTGATATGGATGTTGATACCCTCACGATCGGTTTTGCAAGACGGGCGACCGCTTACAAGAGGGCTGACCTGCTGTTTACCGACCTGGAGCGTCTTGAAAAGATCGGTACCGGCAGGATACAGGTAATCTATGCAGGCAAGGCACACCCAAAAGATGAACCGGGAAAGAAGCTGATCAAAAGTATTTTTGCACTCCGGGATAAATTAAAAGGCAAAATCAAGCTTTCTTTTGTAGAAAACTATAATATGAATATCGCCCTTAAGCTCGTATCTGGAGTGGATATCTGGTTAAACACACCTTTAAGACCTCTTGAGGCTTCAGGCACAAGCGGTATGAAGGCCGCCCATAACGGTGTCATGAACTTCAGCGTTCTCGACGGTTGGTGGATTGAGGGACATATAGAGGATTTCACCGGATGGGCAATAGGGGAGCCTGACAAGAACATGAATAAGATAGATGCTGATGATCTTTACCACAAGCTGGAAAACAAGATCATTCCTGCCTACTACAATGACCGCAAGCACTGGATTCGCATGATGCAGAACGCAATCGGCAAAAACGCTTACTACTTCAACACTCACCGTATGATGCGCAGGTACGTGACAGAAGCTTATATACGGTAACTGTCGGGGCACCCCGCAGTTGTCCTGGTTTCATTCCTTTCAAGGGCAGGGGCACCCTGCCCCTACATTATCTGATTAAAAGCTTTAAATTGCTTGATGCATCGGCTGCATCTTCAGACTCAAGGGAAAAAATCCGAATACATTATCATGAAAGATTCATTAAAACCCTTTATAAATAAAATTCATAAGCTGCCGACCCTGCCTGTCATTGCCCGGGAAATACTGAGTTTAGATAAAGATCCATTGTTATCCATAGATAAACTTACGAGTATTGTAGAAAGAGACCCTGCAATATCTGCGAAAATCATAAGCACTGCCAACTCGCCATTTTTCTCATCTCTGAATCAACCCGCAAATCTAAATGATGCAATTATGAGAATTGGCTTTAATACGGTTAAAAGTATAGCAGTAGGAATATCTATATTGAGTTTCATGAATGATAGTAAAAAGACAACTGAGTATACAAGGATATTTAATCATTCATTAACTGTTGGCCTAACTGCACGTTTGATAGCAAGAAAACTTAATACCGGAAATGAAGAGGATATATTGGTGGAAGGCTTATTGCATGACTTAGGTTATTTAGTACTGAATAGATATTTGCCAGATATGTATCAAAGCATCTTAAATGTATGTAACGATGATACGTGTATTCTTGATGTAAAAATCCAACACATAAAGCTATCATACACATTGCAGATTATATAGTTGCAAAAAACATGTGCAGTCCATTTGAAAAGGATCCAAACTACCCGCTTGATCACTGCTCATTTGATATCCTCTCAATAACAGATAACGATCTAACGGATATGGAAGAATCAATCTGTAATGTTCCCTTATCTGATGAAATCTTCAATATGCAATCTGTTTGATCTGAAAGATAGAGGCTTCAACCGCATTTCCATGTTTGTGTCGATGGCATACATACGCCACAACCTTACTATCACTGGTTCATCCTGAACAATAATATCGTTCCCACTCCGGCCAGCATTAAGATTATTTGTCTCATGCCTGCAACAAGACCAACTTTTTTGTGCAGTGACGGAATGAGGTCAGCTATTGATATATAGATAAAACTGGCTGCAGACAGTGCTAATACATAAGGTATGATTACCTGTCCTGTTGCTTATTAATTTCAGGAGATATTCATCCTTTTTAAAAAAAGTATCTTATCCTTAATTCAGCCTTATAATCATTTAATTTATCTCCATACTCGCTGTTACGCTGCCCGGCAAGAAAACCTGTTTTCAGGCGCAATTCCAGGTTTGTAATGCCTGAATAGAGCAGTTCAGGAGAGAGGGAAAAGCTTTCATCATTTATATTAAATATCCC
>CALZJD010000230.1 GCA_945787795.1 Thermodesulfovibrionia bacterium
ATAAATGGAGACTCCCAGAGAATAATTATCATTCATCATCCAGTTAAATCCAAGTGAAGGGATAACGAACCATTTTGAATCACTCTCAACAGTCTCGGGGTTCACATTACCAGTTGCTGAAGGTGTTGCAGTATATTCCCTATTCGGATTAAAAAGAGTAAGTCCGACATCAAATCGCTTACCGACCCATACCATTCCTGCCGGGTTAGTCGCAGCTGCAAGAGAGTCAAGCGGCAATGCTGTTCCTGCTCCTGCAAGCGCCTTGTTTTTAACACTATATCCATTAGCAAAATACCCGTTTGTGGCATATGAAGTGACAACAAAACCAAGCAGCAATGCCAGTGCTGCAAGACATATAAAAAGACTTCTGAATAATCTCATAAATCTCTCCTCCTTATAGTGTTTGCACATATAAAATATGTACATGAATTAATAATGATAATGCCTAATTGTCAAGCCCGGAAGATACCACGTCAATTATTTCCTTTTCTATTTTTCCCGGCATCGTCATGTTTTTCATGAATGCCCACTTGCCCGCATCTTCAAAATACATTTTCATCCTGTACATCCCATCCATAAGGACTACCTTAACCTGTCCCCCATCCTTATAAACAAGTACTTCTATGGGAAAGGCAGCCCCATGGTCTATGCCGGGACAGGTATTGGTGTCAGCTTTCCTCTTCTCACCAGCTATTCTGAACGCCTTTCCTTCAGTGGCTTTCCTGGTAGTTCCGTAAATTACGGCTCCCCTGTCTGCAAGGTCATAACTATACATCAACTTCCAGTCCATATCATTCCGGAGAATGCCACTTTTGACTTTCTCTGCTATCTGCCTTATTGTTGAATCAGCGCTTTCAGGAAAAGAGCGAATCTCATCAATCTTGTTGAGAAAGTCACCGCCTCCCATGCCACCGATCTTACCTTTCTTTCTTATCTGGCCTGCCTGTTCATTCACAACATTACCCTTCACTGTACCTGAAATAGTTTCACCTATAGCATTTGCTGTAACCAGCGAAAACGCATCCAATGCTGTTTCATCGATAATGGTCCTGTTTATTGAGGACGGATTAACAAACGCTATATTAATTCCCTTTTCATCCTCATAAATGCCTGCCCTTAATGGAAGGGCAAAGGCGGCCTTAACACCATTTTTTAAAATCGTTGCTGCATATTCTTCAGAGCTGAAAGATATAACTCTGGAACGGAAACCACATTTCTCAGGCACGCCCGTATCATGAGACCCAAGAATTTCCCATCCATCCTTTTTAAGTGCGGATTCTAATGAACTGCTTACCTCATCAAAACTGCCCCGGGCCTTTTCAATGACTTTTATATACACTCCGTATTCTTCGGCTGCCAGCACAGGTGAATATGCTAAAAGAACTACTAATAAAAAAAGGGTGAATCTTTTCATATGATCTTCCTCCGTAGAATCATGTCAGGCCTTTTTTAAATAGAAGATAAATACGCCGTTCTCCTCTGAGGACTCAACGATCTCATTGCCTGTCCTATTTGCAAAGGCGGGCATATCATTAAGAGCACCCTTGTCAGTGGCCTCCACCTTCAGGATCTGGCCGGGTTCCATCTCATTTAGCGCCTTCTTTGTCTTTATGACCGGCATGGGACAGCTCAGCCCCTTGCAGTCAATTACATTATCAGCATCCATTATAACCTCCTTAATTAAATGAACAGACTTATATTTGCATCAAGTGCAAAATCAAGGTAATCTGCAGCACCGGCTATAACAACTCCGTCCACCAGATCTTCCTTCTTAAGGCCGGTCATCTCCATGGTTGGGGTGCAGGCAAGCAGCTTTACGCCCGATTCCAGGCAGGTATCAACAAACTCGGGTATTGTCGGCCAGTTTATCCCTTTTATCATGTTCTTCATCATCATAGTACCCATGGCTGTCATACCCGGCAGCATGCCTATGATATTCGGCATGGGAACCGGAGACGGCATCGCCGGGTTTCCGATCGGCGCAACCTGTAGCTTGTTATATTTCTTCTTATTGATTATATCCATACCGTAAAAGGTAAAAAAGATAGTAGTCTCAACATCCATTGCAGCTGCTGTCGATGCAAGTACAAGGGGTGGATAAGCCATATCAAGGGTTCCCTTTGAAGCTATTATAGCCATCCTCTTCTTCTTCTCTTCTGACATATTTTGCCTCCTGTTCAGGTTAGTATTGCTAGCTTATTACATAATCTGCTGTCATGCAAAATATTTTCAATTTAAAAGAGTTTCATTGGAATATTAAATTATGATGCAATTGCGATGCCATGGACAAATCACTTTATAACATACTGATATATTTTAATTAATACATGGAATGGGCACTTACAGGACAGAATGCACTAATTTTTTAATCTAGAGTGTTTCAATTCGAATCATAATTGAAACAGAATATGAAACATTACTGTCTCATATTGAAACAATTAATAATCTGAAGCTGCTTCTCTGAGCCTTCTCCAGAGAGTGGTCCGGCTGATTCCAAGGTCTTTTGCAACCATGGATTTATTACCATTATATTTTTTCATTAACTCGTCAATATAATGCCTTTGCATAACATCTATCGTTACAGGTGAATCGTCAAACTTAATTGATGAGTTATTATTAGCGACATTGCCCGTTACTGATAATGGAAGAGATTCTATGTCTATCATATCTTTTCTTGCGCGGATGTATGCATGCTCAATTGCATTCTCCAGTTCTCTGATATTTCCGGGCCAGTCATAGTCGAGTATCGCTGCAAGAGCAGATGGCGTGACCTCAGTGATTCTCGGCCTGTTCGGCTTCTTCATATAGCACTTTTCCAGAAAGTGGCTGACCAGAAGAGGAATGTCTTCTTTCCTGTCTCTCAAAGAAGGCATGGTCAGGGGCACAACACATAGCCTGTAATACAGGTCCTTTCTGAACCTGCCTGCCTCAACTTCTTCAATAAGGCTCTTATTGGTAGCGGCTATAATTCTGACATCGACCTTTCTGGTCCTGTTGTCCCCTACCCTCTCGAACTCCATGTCCTGAAGAACTCGCAAGAGCTTTGGCTGCAGGGAAATGGGCATATCTGCAATTTCATCGAGAAAGACAGTACCTTTATCAGCAATCTCAAACCTGCCGGCCTTGTCTTTAATGGCGCCGCTGAATGCTCCTTTGACATGTCCAAAGAGTTCACTCTCAAATAGACCTTCAACTATTGCACTGCAGTTTACCTTTACAAAGGGCTTGCTTCGTCTGTAACTTTCATGATGGATGGCACGCGAAGCCAGCTCCTTGCCTGTACCACTTTCCCCCTCTATAAGTATTGCACAATCTGCATCACCCAGCACCTCAATAAGTTCAAAAATCTGCTGCATCTGGCTGCTTTTGCCAATAATATTGGAGAGCTGATATCTTTCATTAACATCTTTTCTGAGCCTTTCAATCTCGGATGTGTCCTTTACTGTTGCAATCAATTGATCTTCTCCGGATTCATCTTTAAGAAATGCAGTACTCATAAAT
>CALZJD010000231.1 GCA_945787795.1 Thermodesulfovibrionia bacterium
ATCGGCAGGAGGATATAAACATGCCAAAAAACAAAGTAGATAAGTTAAAGCAAAAACTTCTGAGTCTAGGCCCGGTTCTTCCTGGAAGCATCAGCGAACAGTGGAACATCTGCGGAACGCCGAACTGTAAATGCAAGAACCCACATAACCCCAAAAAGCACGGGCCATATTATCAACTCAGCTTCAGCGTAGGTGGCCGAAGCTCATCGATGTTTATCAAAAAAGAGGATCTCTCCGAAGCGCGCAAAAGGGTGCAGAACTACCAGGAATTTAAAAAACTGACTAAGGAACTGGTACAGGCCTATGTGGACTTAATCCGTTCCAACGGTTTCAGGAGGGTACAAAATGATAGATGAGCTTTTGGCAGTTTTTAAAAAAAACTCTTCATCAGTGGGCACGGCAGACAGGTTTTATTCAGCGTAGGAAGGTCCTACAAGCTTTCGATTTTTTGGCCCTTATGACAGTGGGTCAGTTGGGTATGAAACATCCCTCACTGGCAGGTATGGTCGAGGCTATCAAAAACGGAATGAGCAGGGAAGGTATGCACCGCAGATTTTCAGATTCAGCCGTTGCATTCATGAAGAAGTGTTCTGAGTTTATTATTAAGCAAAAGGCCTCCTCAATGATTCCTCTTCAAACAAAATTGCTTCAGCATTTCAACCGTCTTCTGATCTTTGACAGTACGAGTTGGGATATAAATCCAAGACTCAGTGATGTTTTCCCCGGCAACAGAGGCAACGCATCCAATGCAAACTGTAAGATGCAGGTCTGTTACGAATATAAAAGGGGAGAACTGATGTTTTTTGATATGCAACCGGGAATTGCAAGCGATAATGCCTACACATCCCAGTTGTCCGGGCATATGCAGTGTGGTGACTTATTGTTAATTGATCTCGGTTATTTCAGTATGAAGACTTTTCACCAGATAGCCTCCTCAGGTGCATTTTTCCTCTCCCGCCTGCTCGTTGGAACAAAGTTGATTTCTGCAGATACACTACAACCTATTGACCTACCTGGGGTATTAAAAAAGATCAAGCAAGACACATATCAAATGCATGTAATTATGGGTACACGAAAAAAAACACAGGTACCATGCAGGCTTGTGTGCATGAGGGTCAGTCAGGACATTGCAAACCAGCGTCGCAGAACATTAAAGAAAAACTCCCGAAAAAGAGGAACTACCACTAGTAAGTATCATTTAATCTTGGCGGACTGGACGTTAATGGTAACTAATGTTCCCATAGAGCGGCTGCCTGCAGAAAAGGTCAGAACATTATACACCTTGAGATGGCAGATTGAATTGTTGTTTAAGCAGATCAAGACGGTTTTATGCGTTCATCATTCAAACACAGGCAGAGAAAACAGACTGCGATGCGAAGTATACGGTAAGCTGATCATGGCAGTAATGATCTACCGCACTCATGCTGATATAAACATAAGGCTCTGGAACAGTCATCGTATGGAACTCAGCATGGAAAAACTATTCAAAAGGATCCAGGAGCGTGCCTTTATAATACTGGATTTGCTACTGACATCTTTGCAGAAAGCTTTAGAATACTTGCAAGCAGAAATCCCTCGACTTATTAAAAACTGCATCAAACTTCACTATAAATCTCGACGATCTACGCTTGAACTAATTGAGTACGGACCATGCAATAAAGAAAAAGTGGCAGTGTCTGATGCAGCTTAAGTTAACACCCATGCCCATCGGGTCGCCCCTACATAAAACATTTTGATTTTTTATGATGCAGGGATTATGATTATTAAATAGATAATTAACGAATATTTCATCATTTTTTATGAAAGAACTTATCAATAGCTCTGTAGGACGAAAGATGCTCGTGGCAGTGACCGGTCAGTTTATGGTCCTGTTTATCATTGTGCATGTACTTGGCAATTCCACGCTTTTCTTCGGTGGACTTAATGCATATGCGTTAAAGTTACATTCTTTACCACTGCTGGTCTGGATAACTCGTATACTGATGGGCTCTGCATTAGCAGTGCATGTTATTTTCAGCATTCAGGTAACACTGGAAAACTGGACATCTAATCCTGATTCCTATGCTATGACAAAATATCAGCGCAGTACGTTTGCATCAAGAAACATGATTTGGACAGGGGCTGTTATCGGGACCTTTCTTGTTTTTCATTTACTGCATTTCACATTTCAGGTCATTAATCCTGCATTTGCAGCCAGTGCTAACATGGATGCACTGGGAAGACCTGATGTTACTTTAATGGTGATTTCAGGTTTTCAGCATTTTGTCTCTTCCTTTATTTATATAGCTGCAATGATCGCCCTTGCACTTCACCTGTTTCATGGAATTCAGAGTTCATTTCAGACACTTGGAATAAACAGTGAACGAGCCATGCCATATGTAACAAAGGCAGGATCAGTTGCATCAATAATTCTTTTTCTTGGATACATAGCGATCCCGGTCATAATTTTGCTCGGGCTATTGAAAGGTCAATAATGATACTTGACGGCAAATCACCATCCGGCCCTCTTGCTGAAAAGTGGGACAAAAGACAACAGGAAATGAAACTGGTCAATCCGGCCAACAAGCGTAAATATAAGATCATCGTTGTCGGGACAGGCCTTGCAGGCGCTTCTGCTGCTGCCACTCTTGGTGAGCTTGGTTATAATGTCGAGGCCTTCTGTTACCAGGACAGTCCGCGAAGGGGGCACAGTATTGCTGCCCAGGGTGGTATTAATGCCGCCAAAAACTACCCTAATGACGGCGACAGTATATTCAGACTTTTCTACGATACTATTAAGGGCGGTGATTTCAGATCCAGAGAAGCAAATGTATACCGTCTTGCACAGGTAAGCAATAATATTATTGACCAGTGCGTTGCACAGGGGGTCCCTTTTGCACGTGATTATGCAGGATATCTTGATAACCGCTCTTTTGGAGGAGCGCAGGTGTCGCGTACGTTTTATGCACGGGGACAGACGGGGCAGCAGCTTCTTTTAGGTGCTTACTCTGCACTGTCCCGTCAGATAAAGGCTGGCACTGTTAAACTTCATTCAAGATCAGAGATGCTTGATATTGTAATTGTAAATAATGAGGCAAAGGGAATTATAGTTCGTGACATGATAACAGGCAGGATTGAATCATTTGCTGCAGATGCGGTCTGCCTGTGCACAGGAGGGTATGCAAATGTCTTTTATCTCTCCACTAACGCAATGGGATCCAATGTAACCGCTGCCTATCGTGCTTATAAAAAAGGCGCCTATTTTGCCAATCCCTGCTATACGCAGATTCATCCTACATGCATCCCGGTGTCAGGTGATCATCAGTCCAAGCTTACCCTCCCTCATGTCAGAGTCTCTCAGAAACGATGGCAGGGTATGGGTGCCTCTTAAGCCCGGAGATAAACGTTCTGCAAAGGAGATCCCTGATAATGAACGGGATTATTATCTGGAGAGAAAATACCCCAGCTTTGGAAACCTCGCGCCACGGGATATTTCATCACGTTCAGCAAAAGAGGTCTGTGATGAAGGCCGTGGAATTGGATCGAGCGGACGGGGTGTGTATCTGGATTTTGCCGATTCTATAAAAAGACTGGGGGAAGATGCTATCAGGGAAAGATATGGAAACCTCTTTGAAATGTATGAGAGGATCACAGGCGAGGACGCATATAAACAACCAATGAGGATCTATCCTGCGCCCCATTATACAATGGGCGGCCTGTGGGTGGACTATGACCTTCAGAGCAACATCCCGGGACTGTTTGTGCTGGGTGAGGCAAATTATTCAGACCACGGTGCAAACCGGCTTGGCGCGAGCGCGCTCATGCAGGGCCTTGCTGACGGTTATTTTGTAATTCCCTGTACCATTGCTGACTATCTTGCCCGTACAGAACCGGGAAAAGTAACGATCGAACATGAAGCATTCAGACAATCCAGAGAGGATATGGTATCGCTTACTGAAAAAATGCTTTCGATAAACGGGAACAAAACAGTAACCCAATTCCATAATGAACTGGGCAGGATCATGTGGGAGCATGTCGGTATGTCAAGGAATGGAAAGGGCCTTAAGACAGCCCTTGAAATAATTCCAGGTCTTCGGGCCGAGTTCTGGGACAATGTCAAGGTGACCGGCAAGGGACAGGAGCTTAACCAGGAACTTGAAAAAGCAGGACGGGTGGCAGATTTTCTTGAGTTTGGAGAACTCATGGCCCGTGATGCATTGGAAAGGAAAGAATCCTGCGGCGGGCATTTCAGAGAGGAATACCAGACACAGGAAGGTGAGGCAACGCGTGATGACGAAAATTTCAGTTATGTTGCTGCCTGGGAATTCAAAGGTGTTGACAAGGCCCCTGAGATACATAAGGAACCTCTGGATTTTGAAAATGTTGAGCTTGCGGTACGGAGCTATAAATAAAATTTTAGAATAAAGAACTAAGATTAAAGATCAAAGACTAAAGATAAAAATGATAGACTGGAATTATTTATGAATCTTACCCTATTTGTATGGCGGCAGACATTTCATGACCAGCCAGGAAAACTGGAACAGTATAAAGCGAAAAATGTAAGTACTGAGATGTCATTCCTTGAAATGCTCGATGTGGTCAATGAAGGGCTTATCAGGAACAATGAAGAGCCGATAGCATTTGACCATGACTGCCGTGAGGGAATCTGCGGCACCTGCTCACAGGTGATAAATGGTGTACCACACGGACCACAGGAGAGGACTACGGTCTGCCAGCTTCATATGAGAAACTTTAACGATGGCGACACTATTTATATAGAGCCATGGCGTGCAAAGGCCTTTCCGGTCATTAAGGACCTGATAGTAGACAGAAGCGCATTTGAAAGTATTATCCAGTCAGGAGGGTATGTGTCTGTCCATACAGGTGGTGTGCCCGATGCCAACGCTATCCTCATTCCCAGGGAAGATGCAGATATATCAATGGATGCTGCCGAGTGCATAGGGTGCGGTGCATGCGTTGCGGCCTGTCCCAATGGATCGGCAATGCTGTTTACTGCTGCAAAAATAACCAGTCTTGCGATGCTGCCCCAGGGTAAAGCAGAGGCAAAGAAACGGGTATGCATGATGACCGAAGAGATGCTGAAACAGGGTTTTGGAAATTGCTCTAATCATTATGAATGCCAGGCTGCATGTCCAAAGGGGATCAAGGTCTCTTTTATTGCAAAGCTCAACAGGGAATTTACCAAGGCCATTAATCTCTTTTCCGAACCCAAGTAATGTTTATGTATGAACTGCTTTTTTTTGTTGTCATACCCGAAGTCTTTAATCGGGTATCCAGACTTGTCCCCGCAAAAGTGGGGAACTATAAATGAACTGGGTTCCCGCTCAACAGACCTGCCTATCGGCAGGCAGGATACAGGAATGACGGCTTAAAATTTGAAGTTAAACACAGACGCTAAGTAATAAAGTTTTTCATAAATAATCCAAACTTAAATCCATGAACCTTAATATATCTATTTTAGGGGCACTTGTTCCTGTCTTTTTTGTAATTTTAGCCGGATATCTGCTTCGATGGTTTCAGTTTCCCGGAGATGAGTTCTGGTCCCGGGCTGAACGGTTGACTTACTTCATACTGTTCCCTGCCCTTCTATTTCAAAAAACAGCTACAGCCTCCATGGAATCATATACAGTTTCGCTTATGGTGCTGGTGCTGATTCTTGCCGTGTTTTTCATGGCAGGACTTTTATTTATTATAAAAAAATGGTGGACATCTGGCGGCCCGGCTTATACTTCTTTTTTCCAGGGCAGCATACGATTTAACACCTATGTAGGTCTGGCCGCAACATTTGCCCTGTTTGGTGACAGCGGGTTGACTATTGCGGCCATTGCCATTGCTTTTTTAATACCTTTGATGAATATCCTTTGTGTAACAGTCCTGATATTATTCAATGATCAAAATAAGGGGAACCTGCAGACAGTCTTTAGAGAACTGATCAAAAATCCGCTGATCATTGCCTGCACATCAGGAATAATTCTTAACTATACAGGAATAGGACTTCATCCTGTGGCAGAGGAGACATTTTCGATTTTTGGCCGGGCAGCTCTGCCTGTTGGTTTACTAAGTGTCGGAGCTGCGCTTGATGTTGCAGCTGCGCGTAGTTCAGGGAAAATAGTTGCTTTCAGCAGTGTGCTAAAACTTATTGTGTTTCCGCTGTTGATGTGGACGATCTCAAATCTGTTACGCCTTGATCCTCAATTATCTGTGATTGCCATTCTTTTTGCAGCACTGCCCGGATCACCAGCTTCTTACATACTTGCCCGTCAGCTTGGGGGAGACAGCCCTCTTTTAGCAGGGATTATTACCGTCCAGATAGTTGCTGCAATGGTTACATTCCCTCTGGTACTGACATTGCTTGCTGTGTAATTTAACAGGAAAAAGATAATTTCAGATATGCATGATAATCATCCGGAATGGCTCATATCATTTATGGAGCATAAGGGAATAACCCTCTGGGGTGCAGCAGACCTCAGAAGGTTCTTAACTCCCACAGACGATAACGGGCAGATGTATGATTCCGCAATTTCCTGGGCAATACCTATGAAACCTGAGATAATGGAAAGCATTAAAAGCGGTCCCAACCAGAAGTATGCTGATGAGTATGCACGGGCCAATGCACGTATAAACAGTCTGGCATCTGCACTGGTGGCTGAGATAAAAAGCAGGGGCAGCAATGCACTTATGATGCCTGCATCAGTAAGGACTGATACAAAGGGGATTAAAGGGCAGTTCCCTCATAAAACCGCTGCAACCCGGGCCGGGCTTGGATGGATCGGTAAACACTGCCAGATTATTAC
>CALZJD010000232.1 GCA_945787795.1 Thermodesulfovibrionia bacterium
TTAATGGTGGTCCCTTCAGTGGTCGGCATCATGCTCGGTTCTTTTGTAGGGGTTAAGGTGCTTGCAGTTACCAAACCGGCAGTCATCAGGATACTGGTAATCAGTGTCCTTGGAGTTGCAGGACTTAAGGCCCTTTTAAAAGGACTGGGAATAGGATAAAATTGTAAGGGCTTATTGCAATAAGCCCCTACTCAGTGAACTGAATAATATACAAAACTTCAGGTTTATTAAATAAGGAGGACTTATTAGATGGCACCCCAGGCAACAGAAGAACAATTACTATATGCAAATATTTTAAACAAGGGAATGTTAGTCGGACTGCTCGGACTTGTTGTGACCTTTATCATCTACGGCGCTGGAATCCTTGAACCGAAAATCCCTCTGGAGCAGGTCCAGAATTACTGGGTCATGCCGGTAAACGAATATCTCCAGCTCTCTGGAATCCATGCAGGCTGGGCATGGCTTGGAAATCTTGGTTATGGTGATATGCTTAATTTTCTTCCCATTGCCTTCCTGTCTCTCCTGACCATCATTTGTTATTTAGCAATCCTCCCCGGCCTGATGCGCAAAAAAGATACTGCTTATGTGGTCCTGGTTATTGTTGAGGTCTTCGTGCTCACAGTTGCAGCTTCAGGTATTCTGGGTTCAGGCGGGCATTAGTATTCACATATTATTAAGCATATATAAAGGAGAAATAGAATGTTTCTGGATAAAAAAGTAAAAGACTTGATGATACCCATCACTAAATATGTTGTTATATCTCCTGACACGACTCTTCAGGAAACTATACTTGAAATGCGCGAAGTATACTGCGAAGTTGTGGCCGGTAAGTGTACGGAAGCCGGACACCGTACCGGCCTTGTAATGGCGGATGGCAAACTGGTGGGAATCGTTGATTTTCAGAGTATCATGAGAGCTCTTATGCCTGAGATTGCCGGCAAATTAAGTGATAAGCTCGCTGCCCTGGGCATATCCATTGCATTTGCTGAAGCTGATGCCCATGATCATGATGCAGCCAAAGCCGGGTTCAAGGAAAGGGTACTGCAGAATGCCAAAGCAAAAGTTGGCGACATTATGCTTAAACTGAAAGGTCAGATAGAATCAGATGCTGAGATAATGAAAGCTCTCAAATTAATGCATAAAAACAAAGTCACGGTTTTGCCGGTATTTGAAGGTGATAAGGTCGTAGGTGTTCTGCGTGATTCAGACCTGTTTCTGGCTACAGCTAATATATTGACTGAATAGTCAATATCATTAATGACCAATGTCAAAGCTCAAATGACGATTGAAGGTCAAATAACTTAAGTTCAAAAAGAACAATAAACTCAATTCCTGTTCGGCCCATCTTTTGTTATTAAGTCATTAGGATTTGAATTGACATTTGAGCTTTGACATTGGTCATTATGAAATCGTGATTTCATTTATGGTACTAGCAGGGTCGGCAGTTCGGATACCCTGGCAACTTCGTATGAGATGCTCCTGTGGAGCATCTTTTCAAGAAATCTGTGACCGGACGTATTGCCCATGATGATCATGCTTGCCTCCCGTTCCCTGGAAACACGAATTATCTCATCAAATATTTCTCCTGCTCCTGTATGCGGTTCTGCATCAATTCCCGCAGCCTCAAGCTTATCACAATACACCTTCAACTTTTCGTCGCATTCCTTCTCAATGCTTTCCATTTCAGAAACATCTTTTGGTGAACTTGTAACAATATTGTGAAAAACTAAAACTTTTTTAACTGCGCCATTTAATGACGATACAAAGTCTACAACCCGCTGCGAAACATCAGACCAGTCCACAACAACAAGAGGCATCTTAAAAGGCAGGTCATTGGTACGTGTCAACTCAGCTTCCTGCCACTTGAACTGCGTTATATGTGAAATTGCAAGTACAGGCTTCTTACTGCGGGTAATCAACTGGCTCCCATAAGGCCCTAAAAAAGAATTCTCTTTTTCAAAACTCTTCTTTTTGCCTACGACTATCAGATCAACGTCCTTTTCCTCTGCTTTAACAAAAATCCCGTGGACAGGATCACCTACATAAATCTCGATCTTACTCTGTATACCTTTTTCATCTAACGACTGTTGCCAGTCCTCCAGCCTTATCTTTGCCTCCGCTCGAAGCTTCTCTTCCTCTTCCTTAAGGTATCCTCCGAACGGCACAAAGCCTACATCGTCCCTTAAGATCACATGACAGAGAACAACCTCTCTGAGGCCGGCTTTCTCCAGGACTAACAGCGATTCCAGTGTTTCATATGAAAGTTCTTTGAACTTTGTCGGAAACAATATTTTTTCTATGGCCATAACCCTTCCTCTCATAAATAAAAAACAAATGTTAACAGTATAAATATCGAAACCAGGACAGGTATAGAATATTTTATCATGTAACCGAAGAAGCTGGGCATAGGGGTCCCTGTCTCTTCAGCTATTGACCGGACCATGAAGTTGGGCGCATTCCCTATATAGGAGACAGCGCCGAAAAAAACAGCTCCGACTGATAGTGCTTTCAGATAGTTATCGTGCTCTTTAATGAGCAGCGATACAGCTTCCTGCGCATCCACCCCGGGATAAAACTTACCCAGCAATGAACTGAGAAATGTAAGGTATGTGGGAGCATTATCAAGAAAAGTCGACAATATACCTGTTATCCAGAAATAATGAAATGGTTCCTGCACTGTTGCTATTAAAAAAGCGAGTTCCCCTTTTTCACCGGCCTGGAGAATCTTAAGACACGGCATCATAGTGAGAAATATACCGATAAACAGTATCGCCACTTCCTGCATCGGAAACCATGTAAACTCGTTGTCCTCACGTATCTCCCTTTTTGTTGTAACTAATGAAAGAATAGCCATAAGGATTAATACTGCATCTCTTACAATATCTGCAGATGCAAGGTGTACGCCCAGAATATTCAACTCACCCCAATGTACTACACCGCTCATTAACACGGCTCCGATTATCCCTGCGAGAAACAATACATTATGAATACCGTCAACCCTCAGCGGTTCTTTCTCTGTATCGACCCTTAAAGATTTTCCGCCCTCTTTTCTGAAAAAATAACTGTCCATAAAAAAGTAGATAACAAGCAGAATCACAGCTACAAATATCATTTGATAAAACAGATTGAATGTCCAGAAGAAAGGAACTCCTCTGAGAAACCCCAGAAACAGCGGCGGATCACCGAGCGGAGTAAGCGAGCCGCCCACGTTTGCAACAAGGAAAATGAAAAAAACTACCATGAACGTTCTGTTCTTCCGGTGGCTGTTTGCCCTCAGAAAGGGTCTTATCAGCAACATTGAAGCCCCTGTCGTACCCATCCACGAAGCAAGAACTGTCCCTATGATCAGAATAATTGTGTTAACCACAGGCGTCCCAACCAGAGTTCCCCGAAGCAGAATATTGCCTGATACGGTATAGAGTGCTGTTAACAGAATGACAAAAGGGACATAATCAGCCATGACAATATGAAGAAACTCATGAACAGCCTGTTGACAAAAGGGACATAATCAGCCATGACAATATGAAGAAACTCATGAACAGCCTGTCCCATATAAAGAACAGTAAACGGGATGAGCGCAGCAAGTGACCAGAATACTGAAACCTTACCAAAGTGATTGTGCCAGAGTTTGGGTGCAAAAAGCGGGAACAGGGCTATAGACAGGAGCATTCCCACAAAAGGGAGCGTACTCCACAGCGTCAGTATTTCTCCAAGATCAGCATGCATAGTATGTTTGTCTTTTTAGAAAATATTTAAATTAATACTGGCAAATTATAACATTTCTATAGTATTAGGTAGTGTCCCCCTGACTGTTAATAATTGCTAATAAAAATAGTCACGCTGCTACATGAAATATAGCATCCAAATTCTCCTCCCCCTTGACGGGGGAGGATTAAGGTGGGGGTGTTCCAGTAATGATAATTCCCACTCACCCTCATCCTCACCCGCCAGGGGAGAGGGAATAAAAATCACACCTCATATAAGTGAAATTATATATCCTCAAATTGTTTTCCAGATCAATATGTTGTATATTATCATGGTTTATCTGATGTCTCCGCACTCTTACATGGGAAAATAATTAATCATGTTGCGAAA
>CALZJD010000233.1 GCA_945787795.1 Thermodesulfovibrionia bacterium
GCAGCTTCAGGAGATTCATCATCAAGGAGTTTAAATTCAAGAATGGCTGTCTTGCCAACAAGGTCAATGGCCCTCTTTGTGTCCTTTACCCCGGGCAGCTGAATGACTATTTCGTTGGCTGCCTGTCTGTGGATAGTGGGTTCGGCAACCCCAAACTGGTCAACCCTGTTCCTTATTGTTTCAAGCGCCTGATCAACAGCAAACTCCTTTATTCTCTTGATCTCGTCCTCTTCAAGCCGGTAAACAAGTCTTTCGTCAGACCTGTCAAAGAGTTTGAGACTGGGGAATTCTTCAGCAACTGTCCTTTCCATGTCTCCCCTGCCAGGGGTAATTATGATGTCAGACTCACTCTTTTCAGCTTTTGCCTCGATCTTTTTTTCATTAAACACGTTGGTTAAACTTGAAGCGATTCTCTCTGCAGTGACATCTACTGCCTTGTCGCCATCAACTTCATATACAAGATGCACCCCGCCCTGAAGGTCAAGGCCAAGTACAATGCCGTATTCCTGAAGCCATTCCGGAAGTGTGTCCTTTATTGATGTGGAAGGGAGGTAGAATATGATTGAAAGCAGTGTTGCAGCAGCAATCAGAGTTATGCGCCAGGAGAATGTCTTCTTCACTAAATACCTACTCCTTGCCTCTTACTGTGGCGATATGGCTGCGGCTTACCTTTACTTTCAAATCAGAGCCAACTCCAATCTTAACGGTAAGTGTCTCGCCGTCAATATCCTCAATAACTCCGTGAATCCCGCCGTTGGTCAGAATCTTGTCACCTTTTTTCAGGTCCTCCAGCATCTGCTTGTGCTCTTTTGCCTTTTTGGACTGGGGCCTGATGAGAAGAGGGCCCCTCCCCCCTGACCAGGCGATCCAGCCATGGCATGTACTATATCGGTAAACATATGTATCCTCCAGTTATTATTAAATTTAAAACCTTGATACTATAACTTTTCAGGAGTATTTATTCAAGAGTGATCGCCTTCTGCATGCTCATGCTCCAGCTCATCAAGAACCTTCTTTATTTCATCATCTGTCTTTCTCAATTTCTGCTTGCACAATTTAATAAGAAAGGCCGCCCTTTTGATCTTTTCAGCAAGCATGTCAACATCAACTGTCTCATTTTCTATTTCTTCAACAATATGTTCAATCTCGTCCATGGCTTCCTTATAATTCGGGCTATCGCTCATTTCTTCCTCCTGGTTTTCTTTTTACTGCTGACAGAGCTGATAATTTCTCCGTCATAGACAACGGTTCTTAAATTATCCCCTTTTCTGAGGTCAGATACTGACTTTACCGCTTTACCATTATTATATGAAATGCTATACCCCCTCTTCAGAACATGTTTCGGGTCCAGCATCTTTAAAATGCCTTCTTTTGATTTCAGCACCATTTTCTCGTTCTGGAGAAGTTTAACCGCAAACTTGAGACCTTTGACACAGGTGCTTATCAGGTGATGGCTTTGAAGCTGTGCATTCCCTGATGCTCCTTCAAGTCTCCTGGCCAGGCCTGTCAGGCCCCTGTTTAAATCAAGGGTAAGATTTCTGCTCCCATGGGCAAGGTTCTGTGCCAGTGTGTCTATATTCTCTTCATAATCCCTTACCGCAGCAAGTATCATATCAGCAACGGCTGTCGGGGTCTTGGCCCTTCTGTTAGAGACCTCATCAACAACGGTAATGTCCCTGTGATGTCCTATGCCTGATATTACGGGAAGAGGCAGAAGCGCTATAGCTTTTCCAAGCTCATAACTGTCAAAGCAGTGCAGGTCTGTCTGCCCTCCGCCGCCACGTACAATCACAACCAGATCCAGGGAGTCAGCATCATCTGCGCACTGTTTCATCGCGCTTATGATTGATGCTTCTGCCCGGTCACCCTGCATGACCGCCTCATACAGTGAACAGGTGAACATATATCCATATGCATTGCCGGTCAAGTGGTTCATCAGGTCATCATACCCGGCTGATGATGACGAAGAGATAATACCTATTCTCCGGGGCACAAGAGGAAACTCCTGTTCCCTGTTTCTGTCAATCAACTCCTCCTGTGAAAGCCGTTCCAGAATTTCCTTTCTTCTGACTGCCAGCTCTCCAATTGTGTATGACGGATCAATATTCAGGATATTAAGTTTAAGCCCGTATCGCTCGTGAAAACTGACCTCAGCTTCAAAAAGGATTTTAATGCCCCTGGCAATAGGTGCACCTGTTGATTTTTCAAAAACCCTGGATATGGATCTGAACCTGTTCGCCCATATAACGGCCCTGATCTCTGCCCGTATGGAATCTTCTTTCTTGTCTACCAGAACAAGATAGCAATGGTTTTTAACATCACAGGAAGCTATTTCAGCAGTCACCAGAAATGTGCGGTCAAAAGAGGTCTCGACCAGGGTCCTGATTAATGTATTTAATTCATAGAGAGACAGTACATCCACAGTTAATATCCTGCCATTTTATTTCATTACATGTACCAGCTATATGCGATATGATAAAAAATCAATAAAATACCGCATTATTTTACAACATTGTCACAAGAAGTTATGCCCTTAATTATATGAACTTCCCCTTCACCTTCAATTTAGGTTATAATCACTTTGCCTGAAAAAGAGCATTTCAATCTGCGTAAGCAGATAACTGGCTGCATATGATGAATCCTGTAGTTTTCTGTCTGTCAGGAAGGTCCTGTATCCAGGTGTATCTTCAGGTTATTCTCTATATAATATTTTTGCTTTTTGCGTATACATATAATAATTATTCTTTACTAAAATGAAGCTGACAATTTTCTCACGACTGGTCATCGGTTTTCTCGCGATTTTCATTCTTGCCATGGCAGTAAGCGTCTATGCAATTAATCAGTTAAGTAAACTGGAAAGAGACACGCAGGCGATTATTCTGAATGACGGCCGCCTTACAACGTATGAAAAGAAACTGACTGACCTTCTCTTATCACAGATGCGGTATGAAAAAAAATTCATCATTACCGGGGATGATGAGCTTTATACCCAGTTTCTCTCTACAGAAGATGAATTTTTCAGACAGCTTGATGAAATCAAACTGGTATCGGATACACCTGAATCAATCTCTATATTGGAGAAAATTGAACTTTCTCAGAAGAACTATAAAGACCTGTTTAATATTGAAGCGCAATATTTAAAATCCGGGCAGGAATACAATGCGGATAATTACAAACTGGAAAAAGAAATGGCTGTGAATCAAATAACCAACGGACTGAACGCGTTCAGGGCATTCAATGAGCGCAGTACCTATAATAAAGTCAAAAACCTGAGTAAGGCCGAGGTCAATGCAAGCAAGGTCGCAATTGTGCTGGGTTTAACATCACTTTTTCTCGGGACAGTCATCTCTATTTTTATTACCGTAAATATTACTAAACCGTTATCTGTAATCAAAAGAAAGACAAGAGAAATAGCAAAGGGAGAATTTGGAAAAGACCTGAATCTGAATTCCCCCCCGGAGATAAAAGAACTTGCGCAGGCCTTTAATTCCATGTGTTTCAAACTGAAAGAAATAGACAAAATAAAAACAGATTTCTTTTCTTTTATGTCTCATGAGCTGCGTACGCCGCTTACGACTATTAAAGAGGGAACAAACCTTCTCATAGAAGGTTTAAGTGAAAAAGTGGAAAAGAAAAAGCAGGAGAGGCTATTAAATATAATCAAGGAAGAAAGCGACCGTATGATAAGCCTGGTCAACTCCCTGCTCGATCTCGCAAAGATGGAAGCAGGCATGATGGTGTTTAATTTTGTACAACAGGATATAAAGTCATTAATTCAACAGGTTGCGCGTGAAATAGGACCTATCGCCGAGACAAGGAAAATCGGGATAGAAACAGATATTGCCGATAATTTACCAAAAGTAAAAATAGATATAAGCAGGATACTTCAGGTCCTTAGAAACCTTCTGGTCAATGCCGTGAAATTTACGCCAAAAGGTGGCAATATAAAGGTACTTACAAAGACAGACGGCGACCAGTTATTGATATCAATCAAGGATAATGGTCCGGGAATATCAGAAGAACATCTGGATAGAATTTTTGATAAATTCCAGCAGGTAAATATTCTGGATTCCAATAAAATAACCGGGACCGGGCTGGGATTATCAATCGTCAAACATATTATACTTGCTCATGGAGGTAAAGTTTGGGTAGAAAGTACAGTAGGAAAA
>CALZJD010000234.1 GCA_945787795.1 Thermodesulfovibrionia bacterium
ATCCTGATCGTCGTCCTGGGATATGGCGCTGCAGACCAGTTTATCGCAAATGTCATTCAACCGTCTTTGCAAGGCAAATCACTCAACCTGAGCACGTTTATGGTTATGGTAAGTCTCTCATTTTGGGGCATGATCTGGGGAGGAGTGGGAGCTTTTCTTGCTGTCCCAATGACAGTTATGATTATGATTATGTATTTGATCCTCTTAATATATATGGTACTCATGATAGGAAGTAGATATTGAAGTATAAGAGACCTCTTTTATTCATCCATAATACTTCTATCCGTATCATCATTTCTATGTCTGGAATCCTTCATGAAAGTATAATCCTTTCCTCTTCTTGAATCATCTGAAGTATCTTCCAACCCTGTATACTCTCTTACTGTTGCTTTAAGGTTACGAGCTAAACTATCAGATGCTTGGTTCATCGTCATATGGCCACTTCTAACCATCTGTTGATGCCCTTCTATTTCCTGTTTGAAATCCATGGCTATCTTGTCAATGTCTTGTCTATATGTTGCGGCACTTCTAAAACTAAGATCAGCGCCAGGAGATGCAGATAATGCCTTTCCAATCATACCCATTATCCCATCACCATTACCGCGACCACCACCGCCAATTCTGCCACCTACACTTCCACCAACTTGAGTATTTAAACTTTCTGTATCTACACCTTTACTCTGTAAGAATAAATTGTTTGCCATCATACTTGATACATTTCTGGCCATTGTGTCCTGTTCTGCCCTTGAGCCGGATAATAATGATTCTGAAAAACCCTGATCCATTGATTGAACTTTATTCCAGACTGTATTTGCATCAGTTTGAAGTGGAGTGTCCTGCATTGATACTGAACTTACATCACTGCTTTGCATCACAGCACTGCTGGTCGCCTTTCTATCCTGGCTAACTGTAAAAGAAGCAATATTGCCTTGTGCATCCCGGGTAGTAGTCGCCTCATAACTCATGTTCTGATTAGAATTATTAAGAAGCTCTTTAAGCTTCTGAGCAGATTTAGGATCACTACTCTCAATTTGACTGGCAAGATTATCAACGCCCTCAGCATTCATTACCTGCTTACTTGTTGAGAAAAGCACATTGCCATCAGGACTCATTACAAAAGATTGTGAACCACTGTCATTGGTAGTAACCCAGTTATTACCATGCTGACCTCTTTGAACATTTTGAATATCTTCCCCGGTTACCTCAGATGGGGCCTTATTAAGGGCTGCCCCAGCCACGTTTTTAGCCTGTTCAGCTTTAGCGGTAATATTGAGATCCTTAAACCTGCCTACCTCCTGTAATCCCTCTGCACCTACTATTTGAAAGGCCTGCTTTGTTCCTGATTCAATATTGGCTTTAACCTGGCCCACTGTGTATTTCAGATCTCCCGGGCCGCATACCTTGCAGGAAACATTGCACCCATTGTATCTGAAGCTTTAACTGTCGATTTTAAAGATTGCTGATGTAACATATTACCTGTCTGCTGTATTGAATCTGCACTTGCATTTTGAGCGCTTTCTCCTGTGATGTTTTCAAATGCTTTACTTTGTTCAGGATTATTTGCTATTGCATCTTTGCTACCGCTTTGAAGATTATTTAGAAATCCCTGGGCCTTTCCTGAAAGCTCTGCTATTTTATTTGGTCCCTCCTGTGCCGTAAAACCTGACTTGCGACCTATCTCAGCCATCGCTATCGTGTTTGCCTGAGTGTACCAACCCATATCTCTGGATGCTTTCATTCTTGCGTAGTGCTGATGAGCAGAGTCAGAACTTGGAAACATATTGGGATGATTCTGATTCAGCACCTCGGCGCCATGTTGTTTTTGTGAATGAAACTTACTTTCAGCTCCTATTCTTGCAAGATCTTCCCTATCACCATACCCTTTGTCAGTATACGCTTTTTCAGACATACCATCCATTTCTCTTTTTCGAGCCATTCCTGATGGGCCACCTACTGCTTTTGAATGGGATACATTACCGGCTGCAGTTGTAGCAGCTGCAAAGCCGGTTTTCTTTGACGCTCCGTGAGCACCGCCGCCCAAAGCACTTACAGTCTGAAGAGCTGATTGCACACTACTTGATTTACCATACGTACCGGCAGATGTTCTTTGTGAAAAGTTATATCTGGCCGCATTTGATATTGTCGGAACTGAGCCTTCCACGCCTGATATCCTTGATGATACTTTTGCCGGTTGATGCACAGTTGAACCTGCTTCTCCGCCGGAAGTCCTCATATGTCCTGCAAGATTACCACTTAAAGCAGTAAGTGCAGTACTTCCATAACCTTTAAACATCATGCCGGTAAATACTGTTGCAAGAGCCATTGAGGAACTCCTTACTATTCCCGATATTGCCATTCCCTTAACAGCAGCATCTGGCATCATCATAATCTGGTCATACCCGAAACTGTTGTTTGCCCTGACTAATTCGTATACATTATATGCGTAGTCTATTGCGAAACCATGCATACCAACATCCATTATGCTCCATAGTGTTAACCAGATAAAAAACATCATAACAGTAAGCAAGGCCCGTGGGAATAAGTGAGTTGTAAAAAACATGATGATAAACGGCGTCAGAAAAAAAGCCACGCCGGTCACCACCCCTTTAATTACAGGCATCCACTCATTTGCTACAATTGCAATTCCTGTTGTCGATGACATGTTTTCAAGATTTGTGAGCCATGCAGTGGTCGTTCCCGGAGCATACGTTGTTAAAGCTTCATTTATTTTATGGGCAAGATATATCTGTCTGATAAACTCAAACCATGACATGGGAAGCGTGCCGCCATGCGTATAATCGGTAAGACTTCCCATCATATTCTGACAGGCTGATTTTTCCTGAACGTTACCCATGTCATAGCCCACTGACGAACACACCTGCTCAAGCATTCCATCAAATTTGTTCATGTCAGTAAGGTAGGAGCTTAAACCGGCCCATGTGCCGGCTGCTGCAGTTCCCCCGTTCCATGCTTCGGTACAGGTAAGGGTATTGGCTTCATCTCTCCATCCGTTAGCATCTTTCTGAACTATGGTATAGATAGCATTTTGTACTGAAGCTGCCAGTTCTGAAGTAAAATTGACTGATTTCTGTTTAACGTCGTCTATGCTGACAATTCCTGCCTGGTTTGCAAAAAACATGCAGTCTTCTATGTATCGCTGAATCGTATAACTGAGATATGAATCCGGTCTGCCCGTATCTCCATAAATTGAAAACGTATTAGCCAGGGACTGATAAATAATTGCTGAGTATATGCCACCAGCGGATACACCATATCGCTGTGGATTTCCAGGGGACAGCGTCGTATCAATAATGTCCACTACGTATCGTTCTACGCTATTTAACATGTTCATGGGAGCAGTGATCACATCCGGAACGTCCCCTATGACCGTTGTCTGGTTTGTTACCGCATCATATATAAAAATATCCCCGCTTGAGTTATATACCAGTCCTAAAAAGACCGACACGCCCAAAATATAGGGAACTGTATATTGAAGCAGATGACTTGGCCCCAGACCTCTTCTGAAATAGCCCATGACAGCTATGATTGCCATAAAGCTCATGCCTGCCATGGCAACAACATAGACGAGACTTTCATACCTGGAGTCACTGAATATGAGGGCAACTTTCTCGACTGCCTGTTTTATGGGTTCAAAAGAATTATATGTGTAGTACTCGATATCCAGTGCAAACGCGCTTGATGAGAGTATGAAAAGAAGGGAAAAAGCGGTGAAGGCTATTATTAATTTGAGCCTGATTGTGACACACCCCCCATCGCCCTGTCTGCAATTTGCTGGCCGTATCTTGTTGAAATCAGGTAATGCACCTGGTCCTTTACATTTTGCATTCTTGTTATCAGTTCAAGAATGGAATTAACCTCAGCGGCTGAACTGCTATATGCTCCTCTGACAGCACTGGTTAATGTGTATGCTGTTTTTTTCATTTCCATTAAGCTTTCATCGATATCCTTAAACTTATTGATATCACATGTATACCCCTCCTGACCGGGCGCAGCTCCCTGAATGGCTGTTATTATTCTGTGACCTTCATCGATAACATCATGAAACATCTTATAGGTATCAGAGAGCATCATAAAAACATATGCTCTTGCCGCAACATTACTCATCAATGCCAATATCACCCCTTCCTGGCCTGTTCCTACCGATGATTTAATAACAGGATATAGTGGTATGGGTAACGTGTTAATAAAATCTTCCTGTTGAACAGTTAACGTGCTCCCATTAACCATATTGGACATTATGCCCAGCATTTGATTGGCCACATATTGCTCAACCTCAGCGTTTAAATCTGTTATCACTGAACACTGCCAGGCTGCATCCTGTTTTTCTACCGTTCCATTTAAGAAGTCATCAAGAACAAACTGATTGTTATTCATACATGGTGGCATTTTAATGCCCTGAATCAATCCTCCGGTTATATGTATGTTTACATCTCCCACCAGTCCTCTTATTAATTCAATATATTCAGCATTAATGCTTATTTTGTCAGCGATATGGTCAAGTAACGACCCTCCTGTTCCAAAGACATCCATCAAATCAGCAGGACACCCTTCAATTCTTTTAGACTCAACCGGGGTACCACTGCCATCAGTTATTAAATTTGTATCACCGCCTGAAGATTTTATTAACTCGGTAGCTGCTGTCCAAAACTCTTCTACCCCTGATTTGGTCAGGTATTCCGCTGATTTCTCTCCCGCACCAACCGCCCCATTCGTTGCTGAATTTGCAAACGTAGCCACCAATGCCTTTGAAGCCTGGCATTCATTTATCTGGATATTATTAAGA
>CALZJD010000235.1 GCA_945787795.1 Thermodesulfovibrionia bacterium
ATTGTCAGAAAACTTAACATAATAATTTTCACATCCCAATTTCTTACATTGCTCAATCTGCTGCATATCATCAATAACAGAAAGCATAATTACAGGGATATTATTGACCCATTTGTCATTTTTTAATCGACGCAGGACCTCGATACCATCGATTCCGGGAAGGTGAATGTCTAAAAGCAGGATATATAAAACCTCATCCTCACGGTAAGGGCCACGTCCTCTTTTGAAAAGAAAGTCTAACGTTTTATCTCCGTTTTCAAAGAAAAGAATATCATTTGAAATCCCCGCATATTTCAAATTGCTGGCGATAAGACCTGCATGCCCATCATCATCTTCGGCCAATAAAATTACAGCTTCCTTCTTCATTTCTCTACCCCTTTTTTGAGAAAATAATGTACCAATTAAACAACGTTAATTAAATTTAACAAGTTATTTAAGCAGAACTGCTTTTAGTATAACAATCCGCGCTTGTATGTCAAGAGAAAAAAATTAACTGTAACCATTCAGTAACGGGTAACAATACATGGTTATATCCGTCATAACTGAGATTAGCGATTGACAATCAAGGAATGACGAGTTTTTTACTTCGAAAATCGTAATTCGGCATTCGCTATTCGTTATTCTCTTTTCTATTGACTATGACATACCCATCTATCATAATATTACGTACATGGGGATGTTATCTGCTAACCCTTATTATTCAAACAGCCAGGGAGGTAAGCTTTAAAAAAAGTTTCGGGAGCGGCTTTGGGAAAAGATCAGGAGACTACACATTGTATAAGGTTTCCTGGTAAATTCCCCTTGCATGACATAGTGATATAGAGCAAACACATTATACGTCTAAAAATAATTATGCTTCAGAAATGACACCAATATTATCATCCTGGCAGTTCTGGGCTATACTTTCTGCTGTATTTGCAGCATTGACGGCAATTTTTGCCAAAGTGGGAGTGGAAAACGTAAATGCCGACTTTGCCACTTTTCTGAGGACTATTGTTATTCTTATATCTCTTATTTTTATACTTTCTGTTACAGAGCAATTTCAGCCATTGAATTCGGTATCAACAAAAAGCTATATATTTCTCGTCTTATCCGGGCTGGCAACTGGTGCTTCATGGATATGCTACTTTAGGGCCTTAAAAATCGGAAATGCATCCCAGGTTGCACCAATTGATAAATTAAGCGTTGTCCTGGTCGCAATATTCGGCGTTGTATTTCTGGCTGAGAAATTATCGGTTTGGAATTGGATCGGTATCTTTTTTATTACTATTGGTGCGTTCCTGATTGGTGTTAAATTTTAGCTATGTAATATGAAAACAACGCGGTAAACAATTCGAAAAATAAATCATACTAAATTGTCAACGTGTAATTGAACCTGGCGTTCTGAAACAGAGGAGCATTTCATGGATTATGAAATAAACAAAGTGACTATGGATGGTGAGTTTAAGATTTGTCCGCAATGCGGTTATAAAGACGGGTTCCATTCCATGTTCAAAAAAGAAGGTGATGAAACAAAGTGGCTCTTTATCTGCCCCTCCTGTCACAAGGTCTTTGATATAGGGCTTTCTGCCTAGACCGCATTCAGCGCTTCATACTTCTCCCTGTTCCCTGAACTGAAATAATAATCAAGCTCTGCCTTTGCTATCTTTTCTGCTTCTCTTCTCATATCCTGGTCCTGATTCTGAACAAAGTGCTGGATCATCTCAAATTTCTGTTTTTGCAGGTCAAGAAAAGTTTTATCTATTTCAGGATTGACCGGATAGTGCCCCCTGCCCTGTCCCTCGGACAGGATCTCGGTGAAAGGCCTGCCTGACCGGGACGCGGCCTTTTTGGCTTCATTAACAGCATTGAGCCACTCAGGGTGCATGATCCTGTAATAGTCCCTCATTACCTGTTTGTTGAAATGAACAAAGTATGATGTATCGTTATCAATAATGTTCATGGTCACCCTTACCGAATCTGTATCAATAGTGTCTACAAAGACAAGATCGTCGCCATCTTTTGCTATTTCCCACTTCAGGTCCCACAGGAAAAGTCCCATTCTGGAAAATATCTGCTGGAGCATAAATGCACCGAGAATGGCCATTCCCATTGATCTTGAAAAGGTCTCACCATCGAGGCTTGAAATAAGAGCAGCCTCCTGGCGGCTTATGTTTCTGTCCTCAGGTTCATATTTTGTTGTGAGGTCTACAAGAGGACGGTCAAACCGGGTCCATGGGCTTAACGGCCTGTTAAGTCCAAGTTCACTGAGATAGGCCTTTTTATCTGGACCGCTCAGGGCATTGTACTTTCTTAAAATAGAAGAACCGCTGGTTATGCCCAGCCTGACAATATATTCAAGGGGAATTACAAAACCATCTTCTGAATGGTATTTTTTATAATCATAGAAGTGCCCGCCAAGGACTTTTTTTAGCTCAGGCTTTAGAACGGTATATTTCTTTATCAGGGTAAGGTTGCTCAGTTGCGGAGGAAATCCCTTTGTAAAAACTTCTCCGGTGCTCCTGTCCAGCATACCGACATGATGTGTGGAAGCCCCCTGTTGTTTAAATATTGAGAGGGTCTTTTCGATTATTCCGCTATCATTTGTTCCCATTAATCCTGAATCAGAAAGTTCCCCGGAGAGCTTTTCCCATGACGCAGGGTCCTGCAACTGCTGAAATACAAGATGGCGGAAACAGGCCCTTCCGACATCACTTCCTTCAATATTAAAAATAGTGCCCACATCAAAAACCGAACCGCCTGCTGTTGTCTCGCTTATTATCAGCTCAGGGTGGTCAGGCACGTCATACAGTTTCTGGACCGATCCTGTATAGCATGGGGAATCAAGCTTTAGTTTTATTTTATCTGGAAATCTGCTCATCATTACCTCCGTCTACTTACTGCAGGAATATTGATACGTGAAATACATATATAAAATGATAAATTTGTGGTTATTAACGTAACGTTTCAGGGGCATAATAGTCAATAAAGCTGCTGATTCACTCAATCAATAATGATTTCGTATATAAGCTTCAAAGCCGGAGCAGCCCAAATTGATTATGAGCATAGACATGAGAACATACAGAGGGGTAAATACTGCTATAAATAAACCTGACTTGCCAAATATTCTGAAGTATGATAAATAATTAATGAGTCTTATCAGCAATTCTTTTTAATAATGTTAAAAAAATGGAGCGCGTAAAATGAAAAACATATATATTCTGCTGTGTATCGTATCCTTACTCCTGACATATGCTGTTGCCTCAGCAGACACCGGAAAAGATCTATTTGAAAAAAATTGTGGTAAATGTCATACGCTTGAGCGGTCACTCAACAAAACCAGCAATCTTAATGCATGGAAGCGGACTATAACAAGGATGGTCAGGTATTCAGAAAGGGCAGGACAAATAATAACGAATGAGGACGCTGATAAGATTGCAGAGTATCTTGCCGGAAGGGGCCAGGTAAAGGAGAGATGTTTGATTTTGATAAAGTCAGGGTCGAACAGTTCATAGAGCCGGAAGTGTGTGAAGGATGTCACTCTGAAATATTTGAGCAGTGGAGCGGATCAATGCACAGCAAGGCGTTTGTTGATCCTGTCTGGAGGGCTGCGACAAAACTGTTCTTCAAAGAAGCAAAGACTGCAGGTGAAATCCTGGAGATGAAGGCATGTGTGAAGTGCCATACCCCGCTCGGGTTCCGCTCGTATGCAATATCATCCCCTGCTGACGATTATGATGCACTTGCTGAACTCCCTGCCCAGGGAATATTCTGTAACTGGTGCCACAACATCAGCGAGGTCAAGCATCTCGGGGATGCAGGCTATGAAGTTGAACCGGGCGGAGGGGAAGACGATCCGTCGACAATGCTCGGACCGTTTAAAGATTCTGACTCCTCGTTCCACCCTACAAAATATTCTGAGCTGCACACAAAATCTGAATTTTGCGGGCTCTGTCATAATGTCTCCCATGCAGAAAACAACCTGCCTATAGAACAGACCTATAACGAGTGGAAAAACAGCCCCTATAATACGGGAGACCCTGAGACAACCGTCAACTGCCAGGACTGCCATATGCGGCAGCGACCCGGGATTCCTGCAACCGGCAAGACCGCGCGACCTGATAATCCGGGACAGGCATGCGATGACGGACCGCAAAGAGATCATATATGGACACATTATTTTGTTGGCGGCAATGCAGTTGTTACAAAACTGCTGGGCAGTGATACGCACGCATTAATGGCCATTGAACGGCTCCAGAACGCTGCGGATATTGAATTTATAAAAAATGACTCCTATGGGAAAAATAGCCTGTCTCACATTCAGGTAAAAGTGCTTAATACAGGTGCAGGACATTACCTGCCG
>CALZJD010000236.1 GCA_945787795.1 Thermodesulfovibrionia bacterium
CCGGGCTGGCATATTGAGTGCACTGCCATGTCATCAAAATATCTCGGAGCAAGCTTTGACATACACGGAGGCGGAGCAGACCTGATATTCCCCCATCATGAAAACGAGCTGGCCCAGAGCGAAGCTTTTTCAGACAAGCCCTTTGTGAAATACTGGATGCATAACGGCTTTATTACGGTAGACAAGGAAAAAATGTCCAAGTCCCTCGGTAACTTCTTTACCATCAAGGAGATCTTAAATAAATATGAACCTGAAGTAGTCAGGTACTTTCTGCTTTCTGCGCATTACAGAAGCCCTATCGAGTTCTCTGATGTCCAGCTTAATGAAGCAGAGCTTTCCATTGACAGATACTATACCACTGTCCTGAGAATCAATGACTTTTTACAGTCTGACAGCACTGCTGATAAGATCACATCACCTGCTGAGCTTGAAGAACTGATCTCCGGATTAAAAGACAAATTCCATAACGCGATGAATGATGATTTTAACACAGCATCTGCGCTTGGATTTATTTTTGAACTTATAAGAGAGCTAAACAGGTTCCTTGATTCCAAACCGTCAGGTCAAAAGGCCAGGGACCTGGTCAAACAGGCGAATGATCTGCTTGCTGATATAGGCGGGGTGCTTAATATTTTTAACAAGACACCTGATAAGTGGTACAGGGCCCTTATGAAGGTTAAGAAAATAGACCTCAGTGAAGATGATCTTCTTAAAAAAATTGATCAGCGTGAGGCAGCAAGAAAAAACAGGGACTGGTCCACTGCAGATGATATCAGAAATGAACTTGCTGAAATGAATATTGTCCTGGAAGATAAAAAAGACGGGACTGCCTGGAAGATCAAGGTCGGGTAGAAGGCAGGGGGCAGACCTTTAATATACCCATTTGTCATCTGTTGAAAAATGCTTTTCAGCACATTGAGGGCAATAGCCATGCGTTAATTCAGCTTCAGAATGATCCTGGATATAAACGTCAACGCTGGTCCATCTGCTTTTGTTGTCACGTATTTTATTGCAGGACGAGCATATTGGTAATAATCCCCTGAGAGTTTTTACATTGCTTCTTCTCTCTTGCGATGGGAGATATCTCTTACGACCTCAATCCCAGCGATGATCTTTCCCCGGGAATCCCTTATTGCTGATGTTGTAACTTCAACAAATAATTCTTTCGTGGACGGGTTACATCTCTCGACTGTTCTGGCTTTGCCGTCTTTAAGAGACAGGTCCAGTGAACAACTGTCACAGACACTGTCCCTCTTGCTGATTGCCTTGTAGCAGAACTGTCCAACATGACTCCCGAAAAATTCTCTTGACTTAATGTTTTGATATAAAATTCTGAAATCAGTATCCTGAACACTAATTGCGTCGCCGATGTAGTCGATGATCCCTGTTTCATGTAAGTCTTTGATTAGATTTTTTTTCAGCATCCCTATCCCCTTTAATATTAATCGTTTAATGTATCATTATTTATTTAAATTTTTTTTATTTTAACCAACCGCAAACACTCCCTCATGAGCAACGTATTTTTTTTAATCGGCGGCGCGAGGTGGTAATCTTTTCGTTTAAGTAAATTGCCAAGGGCTTCTTTAATTAACTTCCGGTCATATTCTTTTTTATGTAAGTTCAATATACTGTTCCCCTAATCCTGTTACTTAGTGTCTGTGTGTAAACTGCCGTTTTTTGTTTTTGTCATACCCGACGTTTTTAATCGGGTATCCGGAATCTGTTAAAAAGACTGGATTCCTATTTAACAAACCTGATTACCGGCAGACAGGTTACGGGAATGACTGATTAATGTTTGACTTTGTACACAGAATCTAATCAGCATTGCTGTCTGTTTTATATGGCAATTCATTGGTTCAACCGAGTCGATATTTTAGAAATCACGGTATGACCCATCGATACTTCAGGAAAATCGCCATGTTCAATATTCTGATAAATGGCGCAGACGTCCGTTTATAGATTCTCAACAGACGGTTTCCTGATAATCTTATCTGGATAATACAAGTAGGTGAGAATTTATCCGGTGAATCAGCAATTCACTGGACATGCTCCCCTAACAAAGATAGTAACTCAATAGTCATACAATGAGTTACTAAGTCCTACCCCGGTGTATCTAAAGACTGTTATTACTTGATAATTATTTCAAGAGAAAGAATTATAAATTCTACTGAAAATAATGTCAAGTATGCTAAATATCTAAATTGTCACACATTGATTTTTCAGACCATTATAATAAATTCTCTGATATCCATATGAAATATCGGTCATGAATGATGATGTCAGGGGTATGTTACAACATGCCCCTGCAGTTGATCTTTTCTTTTTAAAATAATTCAAATATAGTAATATGGATTCTTCAGGCAGGTTTATGAAAAAAATAATACACGTTACGATTATATTTATTGCATTGGTCATGGTCATTGGCTGTACACAGGGGCCTCCTGCATATGAAAAGGCCTATCTGGGCATGCCGTTGAAGGAACTCCTTTCATCATACTCTGACGCTGAAAAGGTCCGGGGAGTTCCTGATGAGACAGGGGTAGAGGTAGTTGAGTATTCCCTTCCTCCGGAGGGAAATGTCAAAAGGGCCGGCTATTTTTTCCAAAATGATCTGCTTATCGGAATGGTCATTATGTATAGCAGGGATTCAGATTTTGATTATCTGGCAAACCAGCTTGCCCTGAAAAATGGGCTGCTTCACGGTATCAAGGGGACTCAGATCAAGCTGCCTATCGGTCAGACCGATGAAATAAAGCCGGAAGAGGTTATATTGATCATAGGGAAAAGACCGGAAGCACAAAATCAATAACCTATAACCTATAACCTGACGACCTTCCGCACCTGACCTGATCAAACATGCATGGAGCTTTTCAGGTTTTATGTTCTCAAAGGCACCTGAAGACCTGGTTATCTTAATATTCATAACGGCGTACCTCTTAGAATCTGATTGTGTGCGTAGTCAAATATCCCACATATAATATATTGAAATTAAAGACAAAAAATAATTTTTGGCGAATTATTAATTATTCTTATATGGTATTGTATCTATATATTTTTAATGGCGTATCTAATCACTATATATATAAGGCCGGGCAAGCTTATCAATTTATAAAAATTCGATTTTGGCATCTTTGAATTCGATATATGTAATGGCTGGTATCACTGAATTAAACGTGTGTGATTAAAGTTATGTGCAAGAGATAACATGATTCTTATTTCAGCGTTCATCTATAGTACATTCTATCCGGGTATATTCTCGTTTAGTGAGAAACAGATATGAAAGGAGATCAAATGGCAAGAGTTATATTATCTATCATTATGCTTCTGATATTTGTCGGACATTCCTATGCTGCTGAGCTTAATATCGGTCTGATCCCTGAACAGAATGTGTTCAAACAGTTCAAGAGATATGAGCCTCTGGGTCAATATATAGAACAGAAGACCGGAATAAAAATAAAATTTACCGTCCTCTCCCGATACGGAAATATTATGGAGAGCTTTCACAAGAAAAAGATGGATGGAGCATTCTGGGGGAGCTTTACCGGAGCCATGGCGATCAAGAAGCATGGAGTCCAGCCTATTGCCAGGCCCGTTAATCTTGATGGATCGTCCACATATCACGGATACATAATGGTGCGTAAAGACAGCGGAATAAAAAATATTTCTGATATGAAGGGTAAGGCTGTAGCTTTTGTTGAGAAAGCAACTACAGCGGGATATATCTTCCCGATGGCCTATTTCAAAGAGAATGGAATAAAGGATATAGACTCATACTTCTCGGAGTATTACTTTACAGGCAGTCACGATGCTGCAATTCATGCTTTGTTGGAAAAAAAGGTCGATATAGCGTGTGCAAAGAATACAGTATATGAAATTCTTGTACGTGAGGACCCCGGAATAAAGGACAAACTCGTTATAATTGCAACATCAGCTGATGTGCCATCTAATGGTCTGGGCCTGAGAAAAGAGCTTGCATATGGAGTAAAGGCAGAGTTGAAACAGGCCCTGCTTGATATGCATTTAGATCCGGAAGGCAAGAAAGTCCTAAACGAATTTGGTGTTAAGCGCTTTATCGGGACTGACAAGGATGATTATTCCCCTGTATTTGAAATAGCCGAAAGGGCCGGGATAGATTTAAAGAAGTATGAATATATGAATAAATAAGAAGTATGAATTTATGTAAGTAAGAGATCAATTTCTTATGAGACAGAAAATTATACTGTCATTATTTGCCCTTTTTATCTTTTTCGCTGTTGGTACAGTCACTGCTGTTTTATACATGTCAAATAACACCTCTGTTCTCAAGAACATCATCAAACTTCATGAGGTAGAGCAGCTCAGGCGTTCACTGATAATCAATATCCAGAATGTCCAGAGAGACCTTTATACGGTTGAAACGGAATTTGCTGATGATATTGATTATATCATTAATGAAGCCGCTGACCTTGACAAGACAGCTGAGAGATGTACGTCCTGCCACCATTCCCCTGAACTGACACAGAAAATAGAAAAGGTGCGGACTTTGATAGGGGATTATGAAGTTGCCCTGAGCTATTACCTGACGGCGTCGGCAAATACTGCCATGATCTTCAAGCTGAAATCTGATGCCGCAGCAATAGGTAAAGAGCTGATCAATCTTGCCGGCGCCATGTCGCACAGTGCAAGTAAGAACCTTGCTGATCTGTCAAGGGATACAATGGCAAGAATGAACCATGTTATGACAATACTGTTAATAACTATAGCTGTAACTTTTTTTCTGGGAATATTAGTTGCAGTCAATCTAACCAGGTCTGTGACAAGGCCTGTGAATGAGCTTGTAAATGCTACAAGGATGATAGCGTCAGGTGAGTTAGGGTCAAAGATATCTTATAAGGACAGAACAGAGTTCGGCGAACTTGCCGAACATTTTAATACAATGAGCACAGCTATCAAGGAAGGGTATGAAAAAATCCATGAAGAGATGTCTGACCGTCAACATGCAGAGGAAGCTTTGCGATTAAGTGAAGAGAGGTTAAAGACTGTTTTTAATCAGATGCAGGACGTTTTTTACAGGACGGACCAGGAAGACAGGATTATATGGGTTTCCCCGTCTGCCAAACAAATGTTCGGATATGATTCTGAGCACAAACTTATTGGACGGCAATTTTCAGAGCTGTGTACAAATCCCTTAAAGAAGCAGCTCATTTTCGAAGAATTGATTAATAAAGGCAAGGTTGATAATTATGAGATGGAAATGCTCAAGAGCGATAACAGCACAATTATAGTGAGTATTAACTCCCATTTTTATCTGGATGAACAAGGGGAAGTTGCAGGGATTGAAGGTGCGATCAGAGACATAACAGAGCGAAGGAAATATGAAAAAGAGCACAGAAAGATTGAAAAACTTGAATCGGTTGGTATTCTGGCAGGAGGGATTGCCCATGATTTTAATAATATTCTCACTTCCATCATCGGAAATATTTCACTTGCAAGATCGACCTCCAGTTCAGGTGAAGAACTGACAGGCGTATTATCTAATGCTGAAGAGGCATGCAGGAGGGCAAAAGACCTTACTAACCAGTTACTTACCTTTGCAAAGGGAGGCTCTCCTGTCAAAAAAGTTGCATATCTGAGGAATCAGATAAAGGAAGCGGCCAGGTTTGCTTTAAGAGGTTCCAAGGTTACGTGTCAGTTTCGTATGCCTGCTGGTCTTTGGGCAGCAGAGATAGATGAGGGGCAGATTAACCAGGTCCTGTATAACCTCGCTATCAATGCAAACCAGGCCATGCCAGACGGCGGTACCATTAATATTCGTGCAGAAAATATAATTGTTAATAAAAAGAGTAAACTGCCACTGCAGGAAGGGGATTACATAAAAATATCTTTCCAGGACCATGGAGAGGGTATTTCAGAAGATCAGGTCCAGAAAATATTTGATCCATATTTTACGACAAAGAAAAAAGGCAGCGGACTCGGGCTGTCCAGTGCATATTCGATAATAAAGAACCATAATGGTCATATTGATGTTGAATCTGATGTTGGAAAGGGAACGACTTTCACTGTATATCTTCCGGCT
>CALZJD010000237.1 GCA_945787795.1 Thermodesulfovibrionia bacterium
AATATGACGGAAGAAAAACAGATCATGCCAAAGTCAAGGGCCACAAGAATTGCTGATGCAATAGAGGATTTTGCACATGCATTCAATGCCATTTTTGATAACAGCAAAATACCGGCTGAAGAAGACAGCCCGCTTGAGGATTTTCTTGAAGAGCTGCGCAATGATTTAAAAACCGCTGTTCAGGGCGGATTTGGGTCAACCATGAATGATGTAGACAGTGGTTACGGGATTTCCTTTGACTTTGGCGGAACAGCCAACCGGGTATTTGACTTAAGTCTTCTTGATAAGATGGATTTAGTAAGGAAGTTATCAAAAGAAGGAAATGAAGTAAATGAGCTGTTTTTTGGTTTGAAGCGGAAGGACGATGATGGGCTTATCGAGAAGATATTGAAGTCTCTGGAATCTCATGAAGAGTTTCTAAAGGACATCAGGGGTACAACAGGGGTTTTTGTTGATGTGTCAGCGTAAACTGCTAAAGAAATTTCAAATTACAAATGACAAGCTTCGCGGCCTTGGACCCTATTCTTTAACTTTATCCAGCACCAGCTGTTTCATTGCTTCAATAAATGTTTTTGATGTATTCAGCGCCCTGCACCTTTGCAGATTAATCCCATGAGATTCAGCAAGCTCCTTATACAGAATGTCTATTTCATAAAGTGTTTCTATATGGTCGGAGACAAAACTGATTGGGACTACGAAAAGGTTTTTGCATTCTGATTTTGAAAGATTTTCTATTGCCTCTTCTGTTGAAGGTTCGAGCCACTTCACAGGGCCTGTCTTGCTCTGAAAGGAGAGCTGATATTTCAGGTCAGCATAATTATAGGGAGAGTCACCCAGCCGCCTTAATACCCTGTCAATAGTTATGGTTATATGTTCCAGATAAGGGTCGCCTTCATCAATAAAGGACTGCGGCAGGCTGTGAGCGCTGAAGAGAAGATGAAAGGCCTCTTCTTTGTATCTGGACATGCCTTCTGCCATAAGCTCTGCAAGTGAATCAATATAGGGGGGATAATCATACCACTCGTTTATGTACTTTACATCAAGATCTTTGCTTGGAATATATTTTTTTAAATCAATAACTGATGAGCCGGTTGTGGCTTTTGAATAATGGGGATAGAGGGTAAGCACAATCAGCCGGTCAACTTTATCTTCAAGAATCTGATCAACAGTGCTTTTAGTAAAAGGGTGCCAGTAACGCATAGCGATATATACTTTAAACCGTATTCCGGTTTCCGTTTTTCCGTCCTCGCTGTTTAACTCTTTCTCAAGAGCATCAGCCTGGGCAGTTGTTAATTCAAGTATGGGAGATTTGTTTCCTATCTGGCTGTACATGGCTATTGTTTTTTTTGAACGGAACGTAGAGATAAACCATGCGATAGGTTTCTGGAGTAAAGAAGGCCCCAGTCTTATTATGTCCCTGTCAGAAAAGAGATTAAAAAGAAAAGGCCTCACTGCTTTGAGAGAATCAGGACCCCCAAGGTTAAGAAGCAATACCCCTATCTTGTTTTTATTATTATTCATTGTAATCAGCAGTGTTAATTCAATGAAATTCTAAGTAATGTAATGAAAAAATGCAAATGATATTGACAGAATACATCTAATGGACAGGCAGTTGATTTGACGTATGAGTCATGGCAGTTTCACTTCCATTATCCAGGATATGTAAAAAAACATCGGTGACATCTTTATCAAAGTGTTTGCCTGAATATTTTCTCAGTTCTGACACGGCATAATCTTTACCCAGTGAAAAGCGGTATGGCCGGTTGGAAATCATTGCATCATATGAATCAGCAACACACAATATCCTGGCCAGAAGGGGGATGTTATCTCCTTTAATACCATCAGGATAGCCGGAACCATCAAACTTTTCATGGTGTGCTCTGATGATGGGAAGTATATTGCTTAATCCATTTATCGGTCTCAAAATATCTTCACCCTTAACAGGATGCTGCCTGACTATCGTTGATTCAAATCCTGAAAGCTGACCTGGCTTTTCCAGTATCAAATCAAAGGTCCCGATTTTTCCTATGTCATGCAGGAGCCCTGCGGTTTTCAGTTTTTTGATGTCCCTGTCAGTCAATCCCATTTCATGTGCTATTAAAACAGAATACTCAGTGACTCTTTCAGAATGTCCGAGTGTCCAGGGACTCTTTGCATCTATGGCGATTGAAAATGCGGTAATAAGGTCATTGTACAGCAATTTAATCTCTTTGTTGTTCGTATTAAGGTCTTTCAGCATATTAAGAAAAGCATCCTTGCTCTGAACGAGTTTTTGTTCTTTTTCCTTAATATGTGTAATATCGATAAGCGGGTGGGAATAAGCGACAATAGAACCGCTTTCATCAGTTATGGGAGTGATAGTTGCTAAAAAATGTTTTTTATGTTCCCTGTCATAGTATTCAAAAGATGAGGTGTCTCCTGATTTCCGTGACTCAAGAAGGGGGCACCCGTCTAATGTGCCTTCATAGCTGTGCAGTACTTCATAGCATTTCTTTAATTTGAGTTCTTTCAATGGGACACCCGTCAGTTCAGAGATATACCTGTTCGCTCTTATAATGTTGTACTCCTTATCAATCAGCATTACGCCGTATGGCATGGAATCAAGGGTTGCTTTCCATTCCTGCAACATCCGGAAGAGCTTCTGCTCTGAATTGCGGGACTGGATCAGCAGTTTTTTCCTTTCGTTTATAAGATATCCGGCTATCAGTGAACCCGGGGGAGCGATTAACATGAGAATATGAAAAACCAGAAAAAAGGGACGTTCAGGGTCAAGCATATGGATGAGCATGGCATTGCCATATATGCTGTACATATATATTAGGTAGCTTATTGAAAGGAGACAGCCAAATACTGATACATTAATGGACAATATTGATCTCATATCGTAACTATCCAGCTTTCTTTTAAAAGAGCTATATCAATTACTGCTGAAGTCGATCTGATGATTACTCATCTTATATGGTCATGATTATATAAAACAAGGTCATAATGATATCAAGTACACGGGCTTATCAGGCATTACCTTATAGCATATGTTGCTGTTTCAGTGTCACATCTGAGCACATGGTTACTTCTGTAATTTAGGTGAAAAAACCTTCACTGAAGAGTACTGCAAACAAAGGGCCAGAAATATTAATGTTTATTAATCAGGAAATGAGAAAGGTGTGACCATGTCATATAGGCTGTACATGTCAAAATGACGTCACCTGATGAAATTACTGTAAAATCCGGGATCTCTATTTCCTGCTCAGTCTGTGGACCATTTCAACGAGGGCTATCACGCTTTCCCGTGGAGTTTGAGGAACGACTCCATGACCCAGATTGAATATATGACCTTTAGCGGATGATGCCCTTTTCAGGACATCTTTAACCCTCTCTTCAATTTTCTCCTGTGGCAGGAACATGGAAAG
>CALZJD010000238.1 GCA_945787795.1 Thermodesulfovibrionia bacterium
ATAAGGCTTTCCATGTTATTCGGGCCATGGGAAGATACGCCCAGAAAACGGACTTTGCCTGATTTCTTCAGTGTATCAAAGGCTGACAGCATCTCCTCACCAAGCAACCGTTTCTCTTCCTTTTCCCTGTTGTCATTCTGTTCACCGATGGCATGTACAAAACAGAAATCCATATAATCTGTTTTCAACCTTCCGAGACTCTCATTAACAGATGCAATATATTCTTCTTTTTTACTGCCAAGAGGCAGGTGACTCGGGTATGCATAGGGACTGCAGAATTTGGAGGCAATGATAATCTTATCTCTCTGGATTTTGTTCATTGCTTCGCCCATGTATTTTTCCGCAGGACCGTAATCAGGCGCTGTGTCAAAATAATTAATTCCCCTGTCAACAGCTCTTAGTATCATGGATGCAGAAGGCAGTCTTCCGGTTCCAAAGGATATATCGCTCATCTTGAGGCCTGTTTTGCCGATTTCAGCATATTTTTTGACCACCACTTTGTCAGATGTTACCGCTGTTGTTTCTGAATCAGCACTGACAGGATTAGCTGCTATTGCAGCGGTTGCAACAACCGAGGCTTTTAAAAAATCTCTGCGCTTCATGGCCCTGGCCCTCCTTTTGTTTTAAATGGTTGCGAGTATATAATTAACATGGTGCACGGATAATATTATAAAAATTAAGGAACTTATTAAAAAAATAATATCACAGGAAATCTCATTATTCAACTAATTTTCGTAAAGGACCGGGATAGACGTTTCTTTTTGCCGACGGGGTATGTATCCTTAAAGACGGCCACCTGTCTCTTTGCTGTTCCGGTCCCTCCCTTGCGGTTTCAGAAGGATCAGGATCAACTATTTTGGGATCTTTCGATAAGTTTACTTCACGGATTCTGTAGCAGAATTCCAGTTGAATATTATTGGGATCAGTAGAAAAAATAGAGTGTATAAATCCGTTATCAATTTCTTCAGTACACCACATATCTGCAGCTTCCAGGGTGCTTTTCAAGTCCCATAATTCGTCCCTGTTTTCAATTTCAAAACATATGTGATCAAAAACAAGCGGGCCTTTAACTGGCGTTCCGGGATTTTTGTCAGGTACCGGTTTAACATGGGGCCATTCAAAAAAAGATATCATACAGTTTTCATCAACCTCAAAAAAGTATTGCCTGCCGTCCTTATCTCCCATGCCGGCAATAAGTCTCATACCCAGAAGGTCACGCCAGAAGCGGACAGTTGTGTCCATATCATTTGTTGCAAAAGCAACATGATTAATTCCGTTAAATTTCATGATGTTTCCCCTTCATGTAGAATTAATGGCATGGTATAATGTAACAGCTTGCATTACTAAAAACAATTTAATCATAAAAATCCTCGCAGCTCTGCTTTGGGGACAACCATATACTCCTTTGACTGTCATATCCGCGGTGTTTTGGGCGGGAATCCAGAGTTTTTCAAAAGGAACTGGATTCTCGATGCGAGTCTTCGCGAGAGTCGCTTCGACCGGCTTAAGGAATGCCGGAATGACGTCTCTGTTTTATGAATACCTCGCAGCTCTGATGCGGGTAATTCATAATAAAACCGATATGGCTGTCTTGAAATAGCTTCAGGATATAGGTTATAATTTTTGACCAACCCAATTATTTAAAAAGGAGGAGTTTAAAGTGATTGATGTTCAGGTAGATACCGAGAAGTGTGACGGATGTGAAGAGTGTGTAAATCTTTGCCCGTCAGAAGTTTTCCAGATTACGGATGGTAAATCCGATCCTTATCAGGCTGATGACTGTGCAAACTGTTTGACCTGTGTTGAATCATGTCCGCAGGATTCGATTACCGTTACTGAAATGTAATAATGTGAAGAAAATATTAAAAAAGGCGTTCCGGATATCCGGAACGCCTTTTTTTCGTTTCATGCAAGAAACATCAACAGTGTTTTATGATTTCTGGATAAAAATCTCCCAGTAACCCTTGTCCTCGATTTTAACGATGTCACAGCCAAAACCCTGTTTTTCACAATACTTTGGAATTGTGTCTTCTGCAGAAGCAGGCGCGTCACAGAGGACTTTTAAGAGAGTGCCGCCAGGGGCCTTCTCCAGGGTCTTCTTTGTAATAACTAAAGGATAGGGACAAACCCTTCCCAGAACGTCCAGCGTCTGTGTTGGTTCTTGTGATTTTAAATCTGTCATTAACTACCTCCCGGGCTAATATTGTTTAGAAGAAGAGAAGGTGCTTCATCTCTTCCATCATTTTTGTGATTTCTTCATAGGGAACTACTTTTACATCCATATCTCCACCCATTTCTTCTGCATTCATTACAATGTCGCTTTCACTCAATCCGTAGTTCTCAAGGTCTTCTTTGCATACAAGAATATTAAGGTCGCACAACAGGCCCATCTTAACGTGTGATTCGGTGCTGTTAAACTGGTAATTATCAAGAGCCTTCTGGTCCTTAATGCAGTTTAGAACACCATCGCCTATAAAGGCAACATCACATGTAACTTCATCGTCATCATCAAGGTAAATTTCAACGCTCTGAGATGCAATAGCATGTGTAAGAGCGAGTTTCGGGTTTTCACTCTTGTATCCGGGTCGTTGCACAATGAATCCAAGTTTTGTCTCCTATATGAAGGACCCTGTCGGCATCAAATGTGCTGCCCAGGTACCAGTCCATGCTGAATCTCTTTACGCCTTCGAGTGTATTATCATCATGATATCCCCTGGCTTCTGCACAGGCTTCACATGCGGTAACATTCAGGCCTTTTTCCATCAGTTCCTTTACGGGTTTTTCAAGGTATGAATAGTCCTTGAAAGCACGTTGTTTCTCCAGTGACAGCATTGTGCCGTTTCCTGAGACCCAGAGGTCCACTTTGTGACCTTTATCCAGTGCTGCTCCCGCCAGCTTTACAGCAAAATCGAGGTTCGTCGAACCTACCAATGAAGCGAAACAACCGATTGTCAGTTTGCCCATAATATTTAAATCCTCCTATAACCAAGCTGTTTTTTCATAATCATTGAACATGAGATCTACTACATCACCAAATGTGACAACTTTCACCTTGCTGTCAATGTTGGCCGGATCGATACCTCTTGTTTCCAGGTCTTCCTTAAGAGCATATAAATCGGCAGAACTGTCCAGTATTGAAGAAGCATTTCCATTGTCCTTGACAGATGCGTGGTAGACGCCGTTCTGAACAAGAAAGATCCCCATTTTTTCGGGTTTCAGGCGTTCAAGGGTGTCAACAGTCATCCTGTAATCACTTACAAACACAGCTAATTTCATAAAAACCTCCTGTGGAAAGTACTTTTGTCAAGAAAGAATGAGACTATTAAAATTCTTTATATAATTAATTTCCTGTATAAATTCAAAGTGATGGTCTATCATTTTGAACCTGCCTGCCGGTAGGCAAGCTTGATTCAGAATCTCAAAATATCAGGATGTTAGGAGACCCTGAAACAAGTTCAGGGTGACAACTTACTCTAGCCACAATGGTAACTAATTAGTGTCTGTCATTCCGGCAGGCAGGTCCTTAAGCCGGAATCCAGTCTTTTCATTAGGTTCTGGATGCCTGCCTACCGTCAGGCAGGCCCGATAAAAGAATTCGGGCATGACATGAATAAAAAATAGCAATTAATACACAGTCACTAATGAAACAATAATATGAAAATCTAAAGTCTAAAAAATGAGAAAAGGGACTCCATGTATCTTCTGGACCAGAACGTTTCAACAAGTCCCACTCTCCAGGTGCCGCTTTCTTTGTACATTTTAAGCTTTGAGGGACGGGATGATTTTTTATAGGTTATGATGATTTCAGCTTTGCGATTCTTAATAAAACCAATTTCCCACTGACTTTCTTCCAGCACAATGTCAGGATCAAATCTGGTTTTGGCAGCGTTCCAGAAATTGCTGGCCATTATTCCGTTCTGACGGAAACTTCTGCGAATATCATCCTTTTCTATTTCGGTACCATTATCCCGGGAAGTATCATATATTTCGTTAATTATTCTGTTCTTGGATTTTTCAGAAAGCAAATCCCATGATGTCTCAAAAACACTTTCTTTTATGGACAGGAAGAAATCTTCAGCAGAATAAAGCAGTGTATTAATGTCGCCTGGCGGCTTTCCCGTATTGCGGTCATGTTGCATGGAAGAGGAGGTACATCCGAGAAGAATGAGAAAAGCAATGAATGGTAAAATCTTTTTCATGTTTAATTAATTAAAGAGTCTAAAACCTGCTCATTTGATTAATTATTATAAAAACATACTTAATGACTGGGTGTAGAAGATGATCCTCCGCTGCCGACAGCGATGGCAATCCCTGTTCCAATAGCCACAGCTGCTGCAATTTTACCTGTTGTTCCAAGAGCAAATCCCGTACCTGCCGCAGCACCTGCTTCAGTGCCAACCGAAAGCGCTGCAATAGCAGTTGCAACTTCGGCCATGCCGACTTCATTTAAAACAGCGATTAATTTAATCTGTTCTGCGACGATATGTCCCAACACTTCACCGGATACTTCATCTAATATGGGGAGTGCCACTTCAGAGCCGGATAGCGTCGGAGCAGCCGCTCCTTCAACATAGGTACCTTCAGCTTTTACTGCTATCTGCCGCGCTGCTGCTTCTGAATCAATTTCTTTGACAATGGTTTCAGCGTATATCATGGGATGCAGCACAAAGGAAGAAACAAGAAATAATATGAAGAACATTGAAGGCACTGATGAAGCTTTTAACATATATCCTCCTGAAAAATAATTGGCCCGGGACTAATGAATCATTTCCCTGTCTTTGTGCAGATATAGTGTCACGTTTCGATCCATAAAATCAAATAAATTTGAGAAGTGCTCTATATCCTGCGCGGTGTCCCTTGTCCAGGGTGAAACTGAATAGCTGAAGACATTTCTTGAATCTGTTCCTCTAAACAGTCGTAAAGGAATTGACACACTGATGCCCTTGTCATGATATCCTGGATTTATATCATCATTAAATATCGAGGTGTCTGAAAAACTGTACCATGCCCGGAGGGTTACTCCCTTAATAAACTTGGATACAGTCACTCTTAACCCGTTATCTCCAGCAAGGAACCGTCCGGCTTTAAAATCAATCGCTGATTCGATCTCAGGGATATTAAGGCGGCTATTAACAAAGAGGGTTGTATATATGTCTTTTACCTTATCTTCCTTAAATGAAAAGGGGCTGTCATGGAGTCTCTTTTTCACCGCACTACCGCTTACACCAAGTAAGACCCTGCCATCGAATATCGGGGCCGCTATCTCTCCGTCTACCCCAGCGTATTGAATCTCAAGGAGTCCTGCGGAAATCTTACCATACATATCAGGAGACAGCCTGGTGATCTGATCAAACATGAGTCTTTCCAGAGCCAGATTGTTCTTCATGTAAAGAGTCAGATCGCTTCTCACCGGTATTGTTGATTCGTCAAGGCCTTCCAATGGTACGGTGTTAACCGGATACCACTGAATTCCTGCAATAAGTGAACTCCCCTTCCATGGCTGATACATCCCCCATCCTGACAGGCCCAGTCTGTATTTAAAAAAACCTTCACGGGAATTCAGGTACATCTGAAAATTTGGTTTATAACCATACGTTATGGATTTTTTAAAAAGTACGGGTATATCGGGGGTTCTCTGTACTGAGGTATCGAGTGATGATATATGCATAAATTCACCCACGGTCATACTCTCCTGAAATAGCTCGTATATGTCGATGCCGGTGGTTGTCAATTCCATAACAGGTATTTCATTTTCTTTGAGAATAATATGTACTGAATTAATGTTATCCAGGGTTGCTCCGGACAGAATTTCAAGAACCACTCCCATAGCTCTGGTGCTATAGAAATATTTGTCATTTTGGGCCTCTATCCACAAATCAGTTCCCATCACGGCTACACCAATACTGCTGAATCCTGAATAGCGGATGGCCTTTATTAATCTGGTTTCAAAGGGGCTTTTGCTGTCAAATGAATTTATATTGAATATGGGATCATGGATGGGTATTAAAGGATTCCCGATCTCAAAATCAGTGGATATACTGAAGGCGAACTGTTCTCCCCGCTGATAGCTCACATCCATCTCTATCCATTTCGCAGGCTTAAGTCTTATGCCAAAATTAAATTTTGACGGCACCGGTTCAATAAAGAATATGGGCTGAACAGGATCTGCAATCTGTTCATGAAACCTGATCGGGCTGTACTCGATCATCAGGGCAAAATTATCTGATGGTGAAAACTGCATGCCCCAGAAAAGCTGTGCTTCATCAAGCCATCTTTTAGGGTCAGAAAATAATTCCACTTTAACAGATTCAGTCTGTGCATCCAGGATGGGTTTGCTTCCATACCTGCCGTTTCCGAATCCCAGTGTGAAATCAAAAGGGTATATCTGTTTGCTGGCAGCAAAGTATTGTGAGGAAAATCTCTTTGTGCCGTGAGGGTCCATTATACCTATTGCAATTGCCGGCAGGTATTTGCCTTCAGAAAGAAACTGATATTTAAGACCGATTATTTTGTCTTTAGTTGAAATAATGAGTATAGGGCTCAATATGTGTAATGCCAAAGCGGAAACGGTTTTCATTCATTGTACGGGCGGTGGGTATCTCCATCAGGCCTGTGCCACCCCAGTTTGATGGATAGGTGAACGGGGCATCGCCTGCGAATGAAGAAGAAAGAAGTGAGAAGTAAGAAGTGAGAAAAACAAATAAGACAAAAAGCAGAATACGGTTAGTACGAAGGCACACAGGAACAAAGGGACAAAGTGAAAAAAAGATTGAAAAATATTTCATGTAGTGATGTTGAAACTTTGTGCCTTTGTGCCTCTGTCACTTTGCAACTGAGCAGTTACAGGAAATTTATATGAATCAGTCTTTACAGGTTTCAAAACAATACAACTGCTACGCCGGCTGTAACAGCGACCTGGTAGAGTATCTGTGTCAGGCTTTGTGTATGCCTGAGCCATGCTATGCGGTCAAGTTTTTCCGGTACGATTATGGTGTCGCCCGGTTCAATTTCCCTTATATCATCGCTGAAAGACGTTAACTCCCACCTGGCCCTGGAATCATTCCATCTGGTGAATCCCTGTGACAGTTTCATTGCAGAACCATCAACTTTCAGAACATACACATTTTTTTTGTCAGCATACTTGGCATAACCGCCTGACATCTCGATATAATCCTTGTAATTTAATTTTTCAGAGTAGATAAAGCTTCCCTGGGACATTACAGCGCCCGTCACATTGACCACACTGTTATTTACCGGTATATGAAGATTGTCATTGTGTTCAAGTGCTATATCATAGCTGCTTCCTTTAAGCAGCCTGGGGTGGGCCATTCTTATGGACATTCTGCCGGTAGCTTCTATATTCTTTAATGATTCCAGGAATTTTTTCTGCTGTTCCTGTTCTATTTTTTTTGCTTCAACTTCTGTCTCAGATGCTGCAGCTGATGCCTCAACAGACCCTCTGGTAAACAGCTGCCGTTCCAGTCTCTTTACCATTTCAGTTATGCTTTTCTGCTGCTGTTTTTTTATACTTTCCCTGGTAAAAACAGCACCCCGAAGATATGCCCTGTCCGAATACCCTCCGGCCCTGTTAATAACAGAGGCCAGGGTTTCTCCTTTGGAAATGATATACGTTCCCGGAAAC
>CALZJD010000239.1 GCA_945787795.1 Thermodesulfovibrionia bacterium
CCTTGCCATGACCATGGCTATAAAGGCAGGAGCTGATCCAAGATTAACTGCACTTGTTGTCGCTCTTTCAGCCTCTAACACGTTTATTCTTCCAACTCATCAGGTCAATGCCCTTGTCATGAGACCGGGCGGGTATAAGACAATTGATTATACAAAGGCCGGTGCTGGCATGACGATATTGTTCTTAGTAGTAATGCTGACGATGCTTTATCTGTTTTACTAGATTATCTATGACAGTAGGGGCACTTTGCAACGTTCCCCTACTCAAAAAGTTGCAGCGTCTTTTTTTTAATACCTCCGACCAGAATGTGAGATCTTCAATTATTTCAAAATTGATGATATGTGATATAAAGATGCAATTTTGAGGATCTGATAATGGGTATTTAAAATTCTCTATTGTCTTGATTCCGTCGGTTAATTAGAATCTGATACTACTATCTAATAGTCAGTGATTTTATAACTATCTGAAAAAACTCTCTAAGCCCCTCTTATCAATATATGGAAGACGATCAAAATGTTGATGATTTATTGTAATTATCAATAAGCCATCATATCAGAAAACATGCAAGGGAACACTCGTTAATCAAATTCTGGCTATTTGTATGAATTAGCAAATAAATATTTTGTTGTGATGACTTATATGATTCCTTATAATTATAAGTATACTGTAGCTAATTCACTATCCAATACAGACTCTGAGACTGCAACTTTTTTTCACTGTGGAGATTGATAAGTATTTTTCTTTTCAATAAATAATATTTTCTGCAAATATATGTTAATGGGGGTGCTCAAAATGATAACTAATCCAAAGCGTATTAAAATCTTTTTTTTTATTGTTATCTGTTTTTTAATAGTAACACCATTCTTTTTATCCTGCGGTAGTTCTGGGGGAGGCGAAGGTAATGACGATGGTGGTCCATCAACAGGAGATGGAGATGATACCATTGTTATGGGAGGCCCGCCAGCACTAGAGTTCTCACCTGTGGAGGGGGGCTCTGTTTCAGAACAGATTCTCGCTGGTGCAAGCGGTACTGTGATTGCAGGCTTAATGAGGCTTGAGGTTCCGGCTGACGCATTCTCAGAGGATACAACGGTGACGATGACTGTTCTGCGAGATACATCCAGGGGTGGCTATACGCTGCTGGGGATGTTCGAGCCTGATGGGCTTGTGTTAAAGAAGCCTGCCACCCTAGTTATCACCCTGGATCCACCCCTGCCACCGGGCATGTCTCTTAACCTGCTTGTGGTGGATTCGTCGGACCCCTATGCCTTGGTTGACACCGGTTTAATAGCCGATGTATCGGAAGATGGCAGCAAAGTTAGCATCGATATTGAGCATTTCAGCTGTGCGGGTAGCATACTGAACTGCCACGGCCATAGCGTACGCAACATCATTAAGGGGCTCCTGGCTCGAGGGATGACCAAGGATGAGATCCTCCAGAAGATACGTGACACCGTGGGCAACCAGTTAGCAGTTAAAGACCAATCAGTAGATGACGCTTATAAAAAACTTGAGGAAAATTATGACAAACTGAGCGATTTTAAGTCATGCACCGCAGGGCCCCGCCAGTTGCTGGCCTATCTGAATACCTTCTATACCCTGGCGACGGTCCGCCTCAATGCTGAATATAATGGCTTGGATAACGCTACACTTGATGCGGCAAGCAAGGATTGCCTTGATAACCTCTCAGACCTTACCAAATCATCAGACATGCCGCCGATCCTAAATTTCGGGCGGCAGTTTACACTCAATGGCGGTCAGTCCGACTCCGGCGTTTCTTCGGAAACGGCGCCGGTATTTTTTGATTCAGTGCCACACAGCGCACCTTTGATTGAGAGGGGCAACGGGAATGTAGTTATTGAGAATGGTACAGTGATGTCGAACAAGGTGGCTGTTGCTATGCAGGTTGGGCGTAACAACAATCCAAGCGGCTCGGCTGAAGAGACTCCCCGGGTGGTAGCTGTCAATCTGAGTGATCTGGACCGTTTCCGGGCAATGCAGAGCGGTGAAGGTCTTAAGGAGGAGTTGCGGCGCTGGGGGGCGGATGAAACGCTTGTGAGCGGAGCTAAAACTATTCCCTGGGCAGCAGTACGAATTTGGGTGCCCAAGGGAGAAGAAGCCGGACTCTGCGATCCTAATCTCTGCATTAGTGACAAAGCATATCGTGTAATATTTGGTTCGGTAAGCGGGGGGGGATGTGATTACTATTCTGTATACGGCAATAAGATGTATTTTTTTAATGATAATAGCTGGACACTATATCAGACGGCCACTTATGATACGTATGGTACATGGGCATTAAATGGAAGGGAATTAAATATTAATTCAGATGATGGAACACAATCCTTTACGGGAACAATGAGTGAAGACTGCAAAGAAATTTCAGCTGGTCAATGGTCTGCCCCATGGCATAATGAACCCGGATGTTGGTTAGGAGAAATTACTATTTGGTAACAGTGAGAATTAGTATTTATCCGAGCAAAAAGCAGAATGATAATCATAATATGCAATTGAGAATCAAAATTCCACCATAAGGGAAAAAAGCTTTGTTCATGCCCTGTTTTTTAAACTCTCTCTTTCTATTGGTAACCCTTAATTCATTTATCAAAGCCGATTATGTATAACATGATGAAGTCATTGCTATTATAACCTCTACCATTTTGAAGACTAGTTGGTAGACTCTTCATAGAAAACAATATCTAAGTATCAATGATTTTGTAACATGCTGGATTTCAAAGACTTTCCCATCTTATCTTCAATAATGGTATTGGATGAATATCATTGATGTGTTGACGTTATCAATAAAGTTGATTAAGTCTGGATTCTGTTGACCGACAATAAAATGATGGAATATATAAATTAAAAGTTGCGAGTTGAAAGTGAGATTATTGATTGCGAGGAAATACTATTTGTTTTTCCCTCATATTTTCATATAATGGAATTACCTTAATATTAACAAACTTAACAAACCTATTTTCAATGGGAATTTTTCCTCACTAAATTCCCCACGTAAATTTCATCTCGAAAAAGAGTGTTTGTCATATGTTGAACTTGCTAAAACAGCTCATTCTCAAGAACCAGGGACGACAGAGAAATCATACCGACAAGTTCTCCCCCCTCCTCAACGGGAGATCTCCTTATGCCGGCACGGTGGAGAAGACGGGCAACATACCGAACATCCATGTCCGCCGGCACGGTAATGACCGGTTTTGTCATAATTTCATAGACATTAACTTCATCTGAAGAATGCCCTGGCAGAATTACCCCCCGAATCAAGTCCTGCACAACGATTATGCCCCAGGCATCATCGGGATGCCTTTTTTCGACCAGCAGGTCATTGACACCCAGTTCC
>CALZJD010000240.1 GCA_945787795.1 Thermodesulfovibrionia bacterium
TTCATAGCGATTTGTTTCACAGATGTCCCTGTGGCCGTCATACGCATAACCTCATATTCACGATCTGAGAGAGTTTCATGAAGGGCTTTATTATTATCCACCTCGACGTAGCAGGCTATTTTGTCGGCAAGAGATGAGCTAATGTATCTTTTCCCTTTTATAACATTCTGGATTGCCTTAACCAGCTCATCAGACTTAACTGCTTTTGTCAGATATCCAGCAGCTTTTGCCCTTATTGCCCTCATTGCAAACTGTTCTTCAGGATACATACTTAATATCAGGACCTGAAGATCAGGTTTATAGCTCTTAATATCTTTCAGAACATCAAGTCCGTTCCTGCCCGGCATGGAAATATCCAGCAGCACAGTGTCATAATCATTTCTCCATATTTTCTCAATCACCTCCTGTCCATTATTCGCTTCATCAACTATAAATGGATGGGGCATTTCCGATAGAAGTTGTTTCACCCCTGCGCGGAATAATTCATGATCATCAGCTATAAGAATTCTTTTCATTTTATCCTTTACTGAAATAATTTCAAAATTGCAGGCAATGAACGAGCAAGAATATAAACCTACTATTAATATTTTTCATACTACACTTCCAATGTTTTCACATAACATGTCAGGAATATATTTTTTGAGAAGCATCTCTTATGGAAAGAGATTAAATCTTGATGTAATGATATTAAAATAGATATCAATATCTGTGTATCAGGCAAGCCTGATCTTTTTGTAGGGATTTACTATTTTGTTTGTAGGGGAAATCCTACATATAAGGAAGAGGATCCATTCAAACCACTAATAAATGAAAAAAACGTAGCAGTGAAAAATGATTATCTAAAGGCATTAGGTTATTCGTGATTACAACTTAAAAGGTTGTATGTAAAAACATACTGAATGAGCTGAGCCATGTTACGCATATTCATTTTAGTTAAAATACGCGCACGGTATGTGCTGATTGTCTTGTCGCTCAACGAAAGTTCCATAGCAATTTGTTTGACCGACCTTCCTTCGGCAGTCATACACATAACTTCATATTCACGGTCAGAGAGAACTTCATGAGGCGCTTTCTCATTTCCGGACTCCACATAATTAACTAATTTATCGGCAAGAGAAGAACTTATGTATCTTTTCCCTTTTATAACTTGCTTGATGGCCGTAACCAGTTCATCAGACTTGGCTGCTTTTGTGAGATATCCGGCAGCACCAGCTTTTAAAGCCCTCATTGCAAACTGCTCTTCAGGATATATGCTTAGTATTAAAACCTGAAGCTCCGGTTTGTAGCCTTTTAACTGTTTTAAAATATCAATCCCGTTTCTTCCCGGCATTGATATATCCAGCAAAACCGCATCGTAATCATATTCCCACATTTTCGTTATCACTTCATATCCATTGTCAGCTTCATCTACTATAACTTTACTGTTCATCTCTCTTATAAGATCCTTCACTCCTTTTCGGAATATTTCATGATCATCAGCTATGAGCATTCTTGCCATCTAATTTATACTCCCTGGAGTTCTTTTCAAATGTCTCCCTCCGCCATTAAAAAAAAACAACTAACAATTGCGATTAAAATGTTCATCATTATATAAAGACTTCATGTCACTTATTTCAGTTGTTTTTTTCGTTAACATTTTATTTCTGGCAATAGGTACGCTAACTCTTACTGTGGTGCCTTTGTTCGGAATACCGGTAATTGAAAATAATCCTTCCAAAAAAGAGATGCGCTCCATGATGCCAATAATCCCGAAAGATTTGGGATCTGATATCTGTTTTTCATGTATACCGATACCGTTGTCTATTACTGATATAACCAACTGACCATCATTTTCTTTTAAACTGAATGTAACCCTCGTTGCCTGTGCATGACGTATTATATTTGCCAATATCTCCTGAACAACTCGATAAATATATATTTCTTTTTCTTTATCTAATTGAACTACTTCAATATCAATGTTGACATCACACTGAATCTCTGCTTTCTTCTGGAATTCCTCCAGCTGCCACTCGATGGCAGACTGAAGAGAATGTTTATCAATCAATGCCGGTCTTAATTCTGTTATTATTTTCTGCACGATATGTATAGTTTTATCTATACGTCCTGATATCGATTGGATCCTCTCATGCACTGATTTGTGACGTATGGGAATTTTTTTCTCCAGCATTGATAATTCCATGTTTAAGACTGCCAGTTCCTGGCCGATTTCATCGTGAATCTCACGGGCAATACATTTTCTTTCTGATTCTCTTACATGCTGTAAATATGCAGCGAGGTTCCGCAGTTTTCCTTTTGGTTCTGTTAGCCCGTATTTCATCTTTATTATTGAACTATTATTTCTGGCATGAATATTATTGCTCACATGAATCCCCTCTCAAGTAAATCTTGCATGGATCTATTATTGCATATAATTTTAATTTGTCAACGTGCTGACAATATTTAAATAAATAATTTATTGGATAATAATAAATGTTAAGATACTAATTATAATTGATTTAATATCCAATATGTTAAGAATAAATTATGTAGGTAATGGTTAGATTATCTAATCATTCTGATAATGACAAAATAAATGCCCTCAAATTGACTTTACTATTATTCAGTCCCAGTTTTTTTCGTATGTTCTGTCGGTGACAATTTACTGTCTCAAAAGATAGTTTCATGATATCGGCAATCTCCTTGCTCTGCTTGCCCTCCTTTATAAGGTTACATACCTCAACCTCCTTCGGCGTCAAAGAGTAAATATCATTCGTCAATTTCATTGATAAAGAGGAAATTATATCCATCAGGTTTGATTCCAGGATTCTTGTATAGCTCAAATGTTCCGACCAACTGCTCTTCAATTTTAATCTCTCTATATAAGGTATAATTAACAATTTAATATTCTTTAGAATCCTGTTTTCAAAGTCTTTCTTATCAATTGCCCTCTGCTCTAACAATACTTTCAATGCGGTGTTGGTCTCCTCCAGTTTTATTGAAGTTGATATCAATCTTTCTTTTGCATCAATAAGCTCAGTCTCCATATTCTTGCGTTCAGTTATATCCCTGGTAATCTCCACACATGCAACAATATCTCCCTGATCATTTCTCACGGGATGAGCTCTATTTTCCCAATATTCTGTTTCTGCTGATTGGCTTGCTACCTTTCTCATAGACGTATGAAGATTCCCATCCCTAAAAGCCTTTTCCACCGGGCATTCAACGCAAATTTCATTCTTATCTCCATATACGCTGTAGCATTTCTTGCCGAGGCCGTTTCCTGCTATATCCCGGGCAATCCTGTTTTGATAAATAATGTTATAGTTTGTGTCCTGAATAGAGATTCCATCATTCATTGCCTCTATAA
>CALZJD010000241.1 GCA_945787795.1 Thermodesulfovibrionia bacterium
TATGGATAGACAAAGAGAAGCACCTGAGTCAGGCAGAAATTTGGCTGGAGATAGAATGTAATGACCTTGAAGAAGCAAAAAAATATTTCAGATCAGAAAAAATCACCCGCCGCAATGATGTTGAAACATTACCAAAAGGTTTCAAAGGATTCTGGATTTCAAGTCCTGGCGATATTATTCATTTAATTTCAAAGGGCTGAATATAACTTCCACGCTGGTCATAAAACCTGCCTCCCCCGGGCTAACATTCATGCCTCTAAAAGCCGTATAATATTTAATGCTAAAAATATACAGACTTCTTAATTTATTATTGATACCTGTTTTATCATTCATATTGCTTTCCAACTGCGGAAAGCTTGGATTAAAAAACACAGATAACAACAGCCCTTCATCGTGCATTGAGTTTTCAGGACCTGAAATCATGGGATCAGTTGAATCAGACCTGATAGATGAAGCCTCAGGTTTATCAGCCAGCAGGAAAAACAGTGGTGTCCTGTGGACACATAATGACTCAGGTGATCAGCCAAGAATTTTTGCCCTGAATCTGACTGGAGAGCATCTTGGCATATTTAATCTGCTCAATGCTGAAAATAATGACTGGGAGGATATTGCAGCCGGCCCCGGACCTGTTGAGGGAGTACAATATCTTTATATAGGTGATATCGGAGATAACAGTAACGACCGTTCTTCAATTTCCGTATATAGAATGCTGGAACCAGCGGTTGACCAGGACCAGACTGCAATCACAATTGATATATCAGACGTTGATAAGCTTGAAATGCAGTACCCTGATGGCCAGGCATATGATGCCGAAACCCTTCTTGTTGATCCTGTATCAGGGGACATCTTTATTGTTACAAAAAATACATCCGGTTCATCTATAGTATTCCGTAATCCTGCACCTCACACATCTGATACTGCAGTTGTCCTTGAGGAAGTGGGAGCAATAGGATTGGGTACGTCCCTGTTCGATGCTATTACAGCGGGTGATATATCAGCAGATGGGAAAAAGATCATACTCCGCTCCTATTCAAACGCTGTAATACTGGACCGGGACATCAGTGCTGAACTGGACAGTGCATTTTCAGGAATAAAGTGTTTTGTGCCTGTTAATGAATCTCTTTTACAACAGGGGGAATCTATTGCATTTGATTTGGACGGAAAAGGATATACAACTGTTATAGAAGGACCGCATCCTTCCCTGAAGCATTATTCATTGATCAACTGAATTCTTTAGGAAGACTACCCTTGATTTAATTGTTAGCCTGGAAGAAATTTAACAAACCGGTTTTTATCATCCACGAGCACCACCTTCGGCTTTATGGGCTCATCTGATAACTCAAAACCTATGATAATAATTTCCTCACCCTTTTTAATCAAATGTGCAGCCGCCCCGTTAAGACAGATTGTCCCTGATCCCCTCTCACCCGTCAGAACATAGGTTTCCAGCCTGGCGCCGCTTGTATTGCTTGCAACAAGCACTTTTTCACCGGGCCATAATCCGGTCATGTCCATCAGCTCTTCATCAATGGTAATACTGCCTATATATTCAAGGTTGGCATCTGTCACCGTTGCCTTATGAATTTTTGACCTCATTACCCAGCGCATACTTATACTCCTGAAAAACTTCCAAGTAATTTCTAACTACACTGTCAGAATGATTAATGTAACACGATCGACAGAATGAGTGAAGAACAGAGCGAATATGATATTCAGCTTCTGCTGCTATTTCAGACTTGTTCAATATTCATATTGTACTACCTGAAATAAAAAAAAGCTGCCCTCAAGCCCGGAATTTAATTTATTGCCAATTTCAGGTATCTGAATATCAGCTTTTAGTCACGAAAAACTTAAAATTATATGGAGGTTACAGATCAACCTTACCAGTTCTTCAGGCTGGCATCCTTCTTTTTTGATTGAGAAAAATCACTCCGGTTATCACAAGCCCTGATATATATACCAGGTATTTATTCCCTACCCCGAACCAGCCTGCAACAACTGCCGGCTGCATCATGATAAAAGTGACAAGAAGCATGAAGGGAATTTCATACCACCTGTTCCTGCTTATAAACCATCCCTGGGTTGCGGCAGCAAATGCAAAATTCCCGACACAGGCCATTGAAAAAATCAGGATTGCCAGTCCCCAGCTGTTGATATTATGAAGAATAAGGTCATGGTTAAAAATAAACATGAATGCAATAATAGCTGTCCGTATATCGTACATAAAACCCTGTATGCCTGTCTTGATGGGTGGGGACTTTGCAATTGCAGCCGCAGCATAAGCGGCCAGCCCCACAGGAGGCGTATCATCAGCAAGAATTCCAAAATAGAAGCAGAACAGGTGCGCTGCCATGAGAGGGATAATAAAACCGTTTGCCAGACCCACTTCCATTATTATTGGCGCGATCAGTACGGCCATAACAATATACGTGGCTGTCGTAGGCAGCCCCATTCCAAGGAGCAGACTTGCGATTGCGGTAATCGCAACTAATGCAAAAATATTTCCGCCTGACAGAAACTCAACCAGCTCAGTGAGAATGCTTCCCATCCCCATTGTTATAATGCCAACGATAATCCCTGCTGCAGCGCAGGCGATTGCTACAGGGGCCATATTTCGACCGCCTGTTATTGCTGATTCCACCAGACTCTTAAATCCTTTTTTAAAAGCCGGACCGAGCGGTTTTTTATACCATAAGCATTTAACCGGTTCCTGTATGATCATTATTACTGCCATGACTATGATTGCCCTGAATGCAGACACTTCAGGAGAATGACGAAATACCACGAGTTCGTATACAAGCACGCTGATCGGTATGAGATAATGCAGACCTGTCTTTAACACCTCCATAAAATCAGGCGTCTCTTCCTTTGTGAGTCCCCTCATTCCTGCCTTGGACGCCTCAATATGAACGATAAAGAACAGTGTTGCATAGGAAACAAATGCAGGAATTGCAGCGGCCTTTACCACCTCAAGGTAGGCAATGCCCAGGTATTCTGCAATGATAAACGCGGCAGCGCCCATTATGGGCGGAGCAATCTGACCGTCTGTACTGGCAGCAACTTCTATGGCAGCCGCTTTTGTAGGCTTATAACCGACTTTCTTCATCAAAGGTATGGTGAATGTGCCGGTGGTTACTATATTGGCAATTGAAGACCCTGAGATCATGCCTGTCAGTCCTGATCCCACAATGGCAGCTTTGGCCGGTCCGCCCTTAAACCTGCCGAGCACGCTCAGCGCAATTTCGATAAAGAACTTTCCAGCGCCCGCACGTTCCAGCATTGCGCCAAACAGGACAAAAAGAAACACCACTGTTGCGGACACATCAAG
>CALZJD010000242.1 GCA_945787795.1 Thermodesulfovibrionia bacterium
ATTAACAGTTCCAGCAGCACGTGTACCGCTCCGCTGTCCTTTATTTTACAGAGGGCGCTGGCTGCTTTTGCCCTGACTTCCGGGCTAATGTCAGAGAGGGAATCCATCAGGGTAATGACAGCGCTTTTATCCTCCAGACAACCAAGAATTTCAGCTGCCAACCCTCTCTTGGGTTCACTCGGGGAACTCTTTAATTCTTCTTTCAGATAGGGAGCTGTCTCCTGCCCGATACTGACAAGAATTTCACTGATACGGGGAGGCAGCCACGTATCGGGGGAACCAAGGGCATCAACCAGGGCAGGAATGGCCCTGGTATCTTTTATCCTGCCGAGCGCTCTCAATGCTGCACCCCGCACATCATCATCCTCATTTTTTGTATCCATTATGATAGAGAGAAGATGAGGAACCGCCTTTGCAGAGCCGATCTGACCGAGTTTCTCTGCTGCAAAGGCCCTTTTTTCCCAAGATGAGGCATGCTGCAGTGTATCAATGTATGTATCTGTTATCCCTAATGCATCATAATATTTTCCTAAGTGACTGATTGGTATATGTGACTGTGCAGCCGCGTTGTCAATGATAATTTCAGCGTTAATTATGTTGTCTATATCTTTAAATTTATCAAGTATTTCATCATCTGTTGCATTCGTTTCGCCCGCCAGATCTTTGAGAATATCTCTGTTTTTATTCAGTAACTTATCTGCTCTTGACGATCTCAATTTACTTCTGCCCCGATATATGACCAGGCAGACAGATAAAGATACTATTATCAAGATAACGACTAATGAAAGTATTGTTACATAATTTACCGTCATGGTTATATTATGTATCGGTATATACACATGAATAGTTAAGTGGTGTTCCAGGGACCAAAAGATGAGTAAATCTGATAAATCGATTATTTCAGGGAGGGAGCTTTTGAATCTAATGTATCTTTGAGATTATCGTTTAACAGCAGTGTGTATTACAAAACGGTTCTCAATGGAATTTATTTTGTGCAGATGATACGCCTCTGGCAAGAATTTCCTGGACCGCGTCTGCCGCAGTTTCAATGGCCTCATCGATCAAAGGCTTTTCTTTCTTGTTGAAGGGTCTCAGGACATATTTTTCAGGATATATCCTCTCGGACCGGCCGATGCCGATTTTAATTCTAATAAAATCCTTTGAATTCAGGAAATCTATTATCGACTGGATGCCGTTATGACCGCCTGCAGAACCGGTCTTTCGAATCCTGATTATACCGGGATCAAGATCAAGGTCATCATGAACGACCAGGAAGTTTTCAATCTCATCAAATTTAAACAGCGCATCCCGAACAGCAATACCACTCCTGTTCATAAAAGTAAGAGGCTTTATCAGGATAGATTTCTGGTCCCCGATAAAGCCTCTTCCAAATATATAATTTGATGTCTTCTGTTTTAAAGAGATCGTGTATCTGGCTGCCAGGGCATCAATAACTGCAAATCCGATATTATGCCGCGTATCGGTGTATGCATCGCCTGGATTACCAAGACCGGCCACCAGCCACATATCAAAAGCCTACTTTTCTTTCTCTTCCTTGGCAGGTTCTTCTTTTGTTTCTTCCTTGCCCTTCTCGCCAACCAATTCTGGCTCGGCAGCTTCTTCAACCTCTTCAACAACCTCTTCTTCAACCTTTGGAGCGCTCACATTGAGTATGACGCCTCCGGGATCAGAGATTATTTTTATGCCTTCCTGTTCTGGAACATCACTTACATGCAGGGATTGTCCAATGTCAATATGCGAAGCATCAATTTCTATTTTATCAGGGATCTGTGTGGGAAGACACTCAAATTCAAGGTCTCTTAAAAGATGCTCAAGAATCCCTCCCATCTTGATCCCTATGGGCTCCTTTACAATCACGACAGGAACAGTGACTTTAACCAGTTCCTTAAGAGATACTTCTATAAAATCTACATGCAGGAGTTCATCACTGACAGGGTCTGTCTGATAATCTTTTACAAGCACGGAATGTTCTGATTTTTTTGAGCCGTCCTCATGAAGTTCAATAGTAATCAGGGCATGATCTCCAGTCCCTGAAAAAATCAGTTTTGTCATATCCTTCCCATGTATCTTAATCGGCCTTGATTCTCCTCCTGAATAAACAACGGCAGGCAGCAAACCGCTTCTTCTCAGGCTTCTGGCTACTCCCTTGCCTACCTCTGGCCTTGCATCAGCCCTAACAAGTATTTTTTCCATTTTATAAAATCCTCCGTTTATTTTGAAAATACGTTATTCGTTATTTGTTCGTTGTTGATAGTTATAATATAAATTACTCCTGTACACCGTAACCTGCTACTTTTCAACTACAGTTCATTGTTTGCGAATAACCGGTAATATATAACTCATAACAGTTTCTTAATTAAAAAGCGAACTTACCGATGATCCTTCGTGAATCCTTTTGATGGCCTCTCCAAGCAGTTTCGCCACAGAAAGAACTGTCAGCTTTTTGCACTGCCTCTGCTTTTCCTCCATCGGTATTGTATTGGTAACGATCACATCCTCAAGAAGTGAATCATTAATCCTGTCCAGAGCAGGACCTGACAGCACAGCATGTGAACATGTAGCAATGACCCGTTTAGCGCCATTTTCCTTCAGTGCCTCAGCTGCCTGGGTAATGGTACCTGCCGTATCAATCATATCATCAAAAAGTATCGCGTTTTTATCACTTACTTCACCAATTACATGCATCACCTTGGAGACATTTGCTTTTTCCCGGCGTTTATCAATTATTGCCAGGGAAGCATCAAGCCTTTTGGCAAATGCCCGGGCCCTTTCCACACCTCCTGCATCAGGAGAAACAACCACAATATCATTGGCATATTTTTCCTTGACATGTTCGGACAGCACCGGCGAGGCATAGAGATGATCAACAGGAATATTAAAAAATCCCTGTATCTGTCCTGCATGCAGATCAATGGTCAACACCCTTCCTATCCCTGTGGCAGTAAGGAGATCAGCAACCAGCCTGGCTGAAATCGGGACTCTTGGCTGGGCTTTTCTGTCCTGCCTGGCATAGCCGTAATAGGGCATGACCGCTGTTATTCTTCGGGCTGAAGCCCTTTTAAGGGCATCCACCATAAGGAGGAGTTCCATCAGATTATTATTCACAGGAGTGCATGTCGACTGGACAATATACACATCAGAACCTCTGACGTTCTCATCTATATGAACGGTGATTTCTCCGTCGCTGAAAGTAGAGACAGTTGCCTTCCCCATCGGAATGTTCAGTTCATCAGCAATTTCATTTGCAAGGTTTCGGTTCGAATTACCTGCAAATATTTTAATACCTTCGGGCATCTTGCCTCCTGT
>CALZJD010000243.1 GCA_945787795.1 Thermodesulfovibrionia bacterium
GGTGGCCCCTTCAGTGCTCTTATACAGCTGGGCATTAAACCCCTTTGGAAGACTGGGCTGGGGTGCCACATTCTTTTTTGTTATATGCGGAGCATTGAGGCTGGCACGGTATAATGTCCAGATGGGCACTACCGAAAGCAAGGCATTTACAGGTCTTCCCATCCCAGCTGCAGGCTCATCCATAGCATGTCTTGTATTATTCTTTTATGAGATGTGGGGCGGTATAGGTGAACGAAATATTTTTGTGCTCTGCTTACCTTTTCTCCTTGCTGTGCTGATGGTAAGCACAGTCCGGTTCCATAGTCTTAAGGAGCTGGATTTTAAAAAGAGAAAACCCTTCTGGCTTCTCGTAGTGATAGTATTGGCTTTTGTACTCATATTTATGTATCCTGAAATAGTACTATTTTTATTTGCCCTGTCATACATTTTATGGGGCCTGATTGAAGGAACACTCTTATATCAAAGGAAAAGAAAAGCAAAGGAATCGGTACAGTGAGAACAATAAGAATATTTGATACAACGTTAAGAGACGGCGAACAGTCACCCGGAGCATCAATGAACACCGGAGAGAAGCTCCAGGTTGCGAAACAGCTTGCACGTCTTGGCGTGGATATTATAGAGGCCGGGTTTGCCATCGCTTCACCCGGTGATTTTGAGGCGATCAAAACCATTGCCGGAGAAGTGGAAGGCCCTGTTATCTGCAGCCTTGCGCGGGCAAAGGAAGAGGACATTAAAAGGTCATGGGAGGCCATCAAGGATGCACCTAAAAGAAGAATTCATACCTTTCACTCCACTTCAGATATACACCTGAAATATCAGTTCAAGGTAGACCGTGAGACAGCCCTGAGAAGGTCTGTCGAGATGGTGAAACTGGCAAAGAGCTTTGTAGATGACGTTGAGTTTTCACCGATGGATGCCACCCGTACGGAAATCGGTTATCTCTGTGACGTGGTTGAGGCCGTTATTGAAGCAGGAGCATTGACGGTTAATATTCCGGACACTGTCGGATATATTATCCCAAGTGAATTCGGAGCAATGATAAAAGAAATTCATGACCGGGTAAAGAATATTGAAAAGGCAGTTATCGCTGTCCATTGCCATAACGATCTCGGGCTTGCCGCTTCCAATTCACTTTCTGCCGTACTGAATGGTGCAGGACAAATCGAGTGTACTATCAACGGTATCGGTGAACGGGCCGGAAACTGCTCCATGGAAGAAGTAGTAATGGCCATCAAGACAAGGAAAGACATATTCAACGCTGTTACTAATATAAAAACTGAAGAGATCATGCGCAGCAGCAGACTGGTGACAAAAATAACGGGTATGAGTGTACAGCCAAACAAGGCGATCGTAGGAGCAAACGCCTTTTCCCATGAATCCGGCATTCATCAGGATGGGCTGTTAAAAGAGAAAACAACGTATGAAATCATAACCCCTGAAACAATCGGTCTTCATAAGACAAAGTTTGTGCTGGGAAAACACTCCGGCAGGCACGCGTTCAGGACAAGGCTGAAAGAAATCGGGTATGACCTGAATGATGATGAAATTAACAGCGCCTTTGAGAAGTTCAAGAAAGTCGCGGACCAGAAAAAGGAAATATTTGATGAAGATCTTGAAGCCATAGTAACTGAAGAGTATTCAATGGTCCCTGAAACCTACAGCCTGGTTGATATGTTTGTTTCAGCCGGAATGGGCAAAACACCGGAAGGCACGGTCAAACTTAAAGTTGGTGATCAGGTCATGGAAAAAACCGAGCAGGGAGACGGCCCTGTTGATGCTGTTTTTATGGCAATAGCTTCAATATCAGAAACAAAAAGCAAACTTCAGAAGTACGAGGTCAAAGCTATAACAGGCGGCACTGATGCGCTGGGTGAAGTGGTCTGCACACTGGAAGAAGACGACAGGTCAGTAAGCGGACATGGTGCTGATACTGACATCATTACCGCCTCGGCTAAAGCTTATATTAATGCATTAAACAAACTGGCTGCCGGAAAAAATAAATAACCGGGCACGGCACCGCCCTTCCCCTGCATAGTGTCTGTCCACAAAACTCTCTGCCGACAGGCAGGCTCTGTTCTTCTGTCAGTCATTCCCGCAGTCTTCTGGTATTCAGCCAATACTTTATTATTCATGTTCTCCGATTACATTAATGTTAGCAAATACGATATTCGTCTATCATAGTATTAAAGGTTTATTGCAAATGCAATCTTATTAAGTTATGTTGCACGATCATTAGTTAGGGATATGCGCATATGTCGGCAATACTCCAAATTCCCAATAAAAACGACTCTCGTCTATCTTTTTTATTCAGTCTGTTTTTTATCACTGTCATCTAAATCCGTACTCTGAAGACTATCAAGAGGACTTTCGGGCGCACCGGTTAACTCTCGAATAACATGTAAATAGATCATAGTTGTTTCAATATTCTTATGCCCCAGCAATTGTTGAATTTCCCGGATATTTACTCCCTTCATTAACAAGTGCGTTGCAAAACTGTGCCTGAGTGTATGCACTGATGCATGCTTTGCAATCCCGGTTTTTCTTAATGCCCGTGCCATCGCATCCTGTATTGACTTTTCACTCTTATGATGACGCCGTATCCTCCGGCTTCTCGGATCAACAGAGAACTTCACTGAGGGAAATACATACTGCCAGTGCCATGCTTTAGCAGCATTCCGATATTTGAGAGCAAGGGCATTTGGCAGGTATACGTCTCCGTGTCCATCAGCAAGATCTTTTTTATGTATCTCCTTTACCTGTTCCAGATGTTCCTTCAGCTCTTCAATTACCGAGTCAGGCAATATCGTTGATCTGTCCTTGTCACCTTTTGCATTTCGTACCAATATAAGATGTGATCCGAAATCTATATCTTTCACTCTCATGCGTACAAGCTCAGTGATGCGCAGCCCTGCACCGTATATCAGTTTGAGAATGAGAAGATTTATACCGGTAAGATGTCGGAAGACTTCTTTCACTTCATCGGTGGTAAACACAACTGGAAGTCTTTGCCCGCGTTTTGCTCTAACTGCTTTATTCAAATCTTTCAGATCAACTTTCAGTACGTGCCTAAAAAGAAATATCAGTGCGTTAAACGCCTGATTTTGAGTTGATGCAGCTACCCGTTTTTTAAGAGCAAGATGACTGAGAAAGTCCCGGACATCGTTACTGCCCAAAAGGCTGTTTGCGTCCTTCTTTTGAATGGTGGTCGTGTAATGATAAAATGACTTAATCCAGTCCAGATAGACAATTTCTGTACGGTATGCATAGTGCTTAATGCGCAGGGCTTGCCGCATTTCTTCCATAATGTTC
>CALZJD010000244.1 GCA_945787795.1 Thermodesulfovibrionia bacterium
CAGTTGCAATGGCAGGCGGAGTTGTTCTGGTGTTGCTGCTGATTTTCGGACTTGGTGTCTGGACAGGAATCGGTTTTGTAGTAGGTGCATTAGGTTCAGCCCTTGCCGGTTATATTGGAATGATGGTTACCGTTAGGGCAAATGTTCGTACAGCACAGGCTGCGCACAATGGAATCCAGGCAGCCCTCTCAGTTGCATTCAAGGGTGGTTCTGTTACGGGTGTAATGGTTGTTGGTCTTGGTCTGCTGGGAATTGCAGGTTACTATTATATAGCGAAAGCCTATGCCGGGGAGGAAGTATTCCATGCCCTTATAGGACTTGGTTTTGGATGTTCCTTAATGAGCGTGTTTGCACGTATTGCAGGCGGCATCTATACAAAGGCCGCTGATGTTGGCGCTGACATAGTTGGTAAGGTTGAAGCAGGAATCCCTGAGGATGATCCAAGGAACCCTGCTGTTATCGCTGACAACGTTGGTGATAATGTTGGTGACTGTGCAGGCATGGCAGCTGACCTTTATGAAACATATACAGTTACTCTTGTTGCAGCAATGCTTCTTGCAAAGACGATATTCGGCTCTGACAGCCCATGGATCGAATTCCCCATGATGCTTGGCGGTGTTTCAATTATCGCATCTATTGTGGGGACCTATTTTGTGAAACTCGGCAAGAACGAATACATCATGGGAGCACTTTATAAAGGGCTTGCGGTTTCAGGTGTTCTTGCAGCTATCGCATTCTTTGTTGTCTCGTCAAGTTTCATCAGTGGTCTTACACCGGAACAAGCAGGCGGATTTACCGCCGGAAGCATCTTTATGACAGCACTTATCGGACTTGTTCTGACAGGTCTTAGACAGGTGACGGAACAAACGTTATTGCAGGTCTGGCAGTGAGCATGAAGGCAACAGGCATGCCTGTTATTGTTATTGTGGCAGCTATCCTCGGATCATACTCCCTTGGCGGCGGTTTTGACGGCAACCCGGGCGGCGGACTTTTCTCAATAGCCCTTGCTGCAGTATCAATGCTTTCGATGACCGGAATCGTTGTCGCGATCGACTCCTACGGACCGATCACAGATAACGCCGGTGGTATTGCAGAAATGGCAGAGCTTCCTGAGGAGGTACGTAACATTACTGATCCTCTTGATGCTGTTGGTAATACAACAAAGGCCGTTACAAAGGGTTATGCTATCGGATCTGCAGCACTTGCAGCGCTTGTGCTCTTTGCAGAGTATTCAAGGTCATTTTCTGAGGCAATGTTCTTTGATCTGTCAAACCCGATGGTTCTTGCAGGTCTGTTTATCGGCGGACTCCTTCCTTACTACTTCGGAGCTCTCCTTATGGAAGCAGTTGGAAAGGCAGCCGGTGGTGTTGTTGAGGAAGTGAGAAGGCAGTTTAGAGAAATCCCCGGAATCATGGAAGGTACGGGAAAACCTGAGTATGGCAAGTGTGTTGATATTGTTACACAGTCAGCTATCAAGCAGATGATGGTTATCAAGCAGATGATGGTTCCTGCCCTGATCCCTGTAGTAGTTCCTATCCTTGTTGGAGTGCTCCTTGGCCGAGAGGCGCTTGGCGGTGTTCTTATCGGAAGTATCATCACAGGTCTTTTCCAGGCCATTGCCATGACAAGTGGTGGTGGAGCATGGGACAACGCCAAGAAGTACATCGAAGACGGTATCTATGGCGGTAAGGGTTCTGATGCCCACAAGGCAGCTGTTACCGGTGATACAGTTGGTGATCCTTACAAGGATACAGCAGGCCCGGCGATTAACCCGATGATCAAGGTCATCAATATCGTTGCACTGCTGATCGTTCCACTTATATAATCGGTAAGGGCACGTTGCAACGTGCCCCTGCATTTTCCCCTCCCTTGAGGGGGTGAGGGGAGAGAGGTTAAAATATGAAGGGCTGTACCCGATGCGGTACAGCCCTTTTTTTGTGGTCTGTCATCCTCCAACGTATAGGCGCGGAATCCCCCTCTTTAGCAAAGAGGGGTTAGGGGAGATTTTATAATCAATCATTCTGTCCTTTTAAAGAGCGTATTGCAATACGCCCTTACATTTAAATATTTAAACAATCGAACATATCTTATTGACAAGAAATGCTTTTTTATATACAGTTCAGTATTGAAAATAAGATGATAGATAGAATTGCACTATTTCTTATTGGCAAACTGTGCATTATTGAATATGAAACATTCTATCAACTATAAAGAATATAATCTTAAAAGAGACAATCATTATGCTGAAAAATATTAAGCCTTCAAAAACGTTTATCGGAAAACTATCGCATGGGATGGATTTACTCGAAGAATTGACAGCGCTATGCATAAAAGAAAATATCACCTTGGGGAGAATTGAGGGAATAGGGGCTGTGCAAAAGGCTCGCGTAGGATATTACAACCAGGCAGAGCGTGAATATCAGTTTATAGAATTTAACAGCCATCTTGAAATTACAAACCTTGAGGGCAATGTATCAATTAAGGATAATAAGCCATTTGTTCATGCGCATGTTACCTTAGCAGACGAGAAGGGAAATGCATTTGGAGGACATTTAGCACAGGGGACAGTAATATTTGCCTGCGAGATAATATTACATGCATTTGAAGGACTTGAGCTTACCAGATCTTATGATGACGTTACCGGGCTGCCCCTTTGGCAGGATTGAGTCAAAAAAGAAGAAAAAAGATATTAAACGTAGACATGGCACTGCGTGTTGACTGGATTAAAGAACAATAATATGAATGAATCACTTCATCTTTACACCCCTACCAGGCTGTTCACTGACAAACTGGAGAATATTAAACTCCATGATCCCCCGGGATATGAACGAATCATTAAGGTAAGAGACAGACTGCTTGCTAATCCAAATGATGCTGATGGGAAAATGCATGGAATGTACAATGGCCGATTTAAGAAATACGTGGGCAGGAGCGGATACCGCCTCATTTATTACTGGTGTGAACTTTGCAGAAAAGAAAACCGCAGGCTTGATAAAGCTTGTGATAATTGCAAAAAGATTCCTGACCAAAGTGTTATTTTCTTTGATCTGTATCATAAGAAAGATAGTAAAAGAATATAGCTTCAACTTGATATACAATTTTCTATAATAGGTTTCATAAAGTACGTGAATTATTGTAGCTTGTAAATAGAATGTCATTCCCGCAAGCGAAGCGCGTCTTCCTGCCGGTAAGATTGGTCGGGAATCGCTATTAGAATAGATTCCGGACAAGCCGGAATGACAGAAACAATATAAAAAGAGGGACCAACAATGGCAAAGCGCAATGAATCTCCATTTACATGTCATGTATTTGTCTGCACAAACGACAGGCAGGGCAAACGAAAGTCATGTGCTGATAACAACAGTGCTCAGATCAGGCAGGTCTTGAAAGAAGAGGAGATGGGCCGAATGTGATTCTTTACCCTCAGAAGGTCTGGTTTTCTGAAGTTACGGAGAATGATGTGAGTGAGGTTATTGAGGCTGTTGAGACGATATTAAAGGAATGATTGTTACTTTCTTTGAACCAGCAAAAGAAAGTAACCAAAGAAACTGGCCCTGACCGATTTCCGGGCGGCTCTTCACTCAACTTCCAGGGAGTTAATTTAAACTCGCTCCGCTCAAACACAAATTAACTCTTTTCCTTTCAGTTTCGTTCATCACCTGAAATTGCTAAAGGGACCCTAAGAAGAAACAAACGGAAGAAGAAAGACAATCAATACCTATGTAATTTAATCCATATTAATTTATAATATGAACTGTATAGATTAATTACATATCTTCTTTCTATATAGCTGTTTATTCCAATACATTGCGGTAATGGCTGTACTTATAAGAAGTTAGGAGAATGAGAATTTGGATTCTGATATGCAGGAACAAGAAGAAGAGAAAAAAGATCCGAACTGGACATGGTTCCTTTTTTCTTTTAAGGGAAGAGTAACCAGAAAACAGTTCTGGATTTTTAATCTGATTATCTTTACTGCAGGACTGTTGCTGGGGGTGCTTACCGGTACGCCTGAAGAGTTCGGAGAATTTACAAGACCCCAGCTTATGTTTATGCTCTGGATATTCTGGCCCAGCCTTGCTGTGCAGGCAAAACGCTGGCACGATATTAACAAATCCGCCTGGTGGCTGATGCTCAATGCAATTCCCATTGCGGGTCCAATCTGGGCATTAATCGAAAACGGTTTCTTGCCTGGCACTCCCGGGGATAACAGGTTTGGGCCTGCTCCGGTTGAACCGGTTAGTCAGTAGAACCGTAGCAACGTTAAAAATTTGAAATCCAAAAGATAACCTCCCCTGGCCCCTCCTTAGTTAGGAAGGGATTTAATTCTCCCCTTTATAAGGGGAGACACAGAGGGGTATTGATAAGATCTATCATTAATTCATTCTCACATCCCGCCTGATATGTACTTTTCCATCTCCTGAATCTTGAATTCCTGGGTGGATATTATCTGTTTTACTACATCGCCGAGGGTTAACAGGCCTAACAATTTATTATTCTTAAGTATGGGCAAGTGGCGAATATGTTTGGCTGTCATTAATGCCATGCAGTCATCAAGAGAATCATCAGGGGTTGTATACACAACTTCCGTGGTCATAAGTTCACCTATGGCAGTATCCTTGGAAGCCTTGCCTTTGAGGATTACTTTTCGGGCATAATCCCGTTCTGAAAATATACCAACCAGCTTATCATCCTTTGTTACCAGCAGGGCGCCGATATTTTTATCAGCCATGACCTGAAGTCCTTCAAATACAGTAGCTTCCGGAGATATGGACCATACATTATTATCTTTTGATTCAAGGAGCTGTTTAACAGTTGCCATAGTATGTATCCTCCTTCTGCAGGCATGGCCTGCATTACGTTATGGAATGAAACATGAAACTGCTATTCATAAGAAATTATAAACTCTTATTGCCAGTAATGCAAAGAAAGAATATCAAGAAAAAAGTTGTTTGGAAACAGTCGTGCCCCTCTTTGGCAAAGAGAAAATTACATCATCAACTGTCATGTAGGGTCGGCGTCCTGCCTTACAACGAGACTATGTCATTCCAGCTTGTTTGGAATCAGATTGGAGGGAGATTCTGGACAAGCCAGAATGACAGTCTGTAATCGTATTTATAGATATGATCTTCACAGTTCCCTTGCAGATAGGAAATAAACAATGGAGCCCCCTTAAAACTATCAGCGAAAGATTTTAACCTTTTTTCCTTTACGCTTAAATCTACGCTCACGCTTTCTTGATTCGTCAATATAAAGTTCTTTTTCAGGAGGGTAGAGATCGAGGAGTTCCTGCCAGAATTTTATTGAATTGGCAATGTATCTGGGGTTATATATCTTCTGTAGCTGACCTATTAACGAACAGTTTTCAGTTCCGGAGTTGATATAAACAAGGCCGAGTACCTTGCCTGTCTTATCAACCTGCGGTTCAAACGGAAATGTTCTGCAAACAATCGAACGCTTTGTCCTCTGGCATTTTTCCGGACCAGGGCAGAATGAATAGACATAATAAGAGGCTGACTCATCAACCATTTTCTTTATATCTTTATTTTTCATGGATGCCCGCTTCCAGAATGTGCTCTTCTGCCTGTGCCATCTGTACTCCTCATGAAACAGCAAGGGAGTGACAAATTCATTCTCACAGCAGGCAGGTATACCATCATTTTTCGGTGCACAGAACTTCCCGCAGTCAAAATCAGTCATTTTGACTGACAGGAGACGGTAAAACCTTTCAAGCTGTTTATCGCTTAATCTTGTTTTCATAACATTGGCTTCAGGCCTGGGCAGGGAGCTGATTCACATATAGGGGAAGTGATGACTCATGCTTCCCATTAACCGTCAAGTCTATTGAATATTCGCCAAAGACCGGGAATTTAATACCGTGCAAATTTAGTATCATATTTGCGGCTATTGAATTGACTTCCTGTTTATACTGTATATTTGCGGAGGTTTCAAACGGTTTAACTACAGACTTTCCATCTGCATCAACAATATTGATTTTAACTTTATGCTCCCCCTCTTCAATTTTAGAAAATCTCATTCTCAGGGCGACTGAACACTGGGGGTGGACTGCTGGTGCTGTCCTTGCCCAAATGGCATCAAATGCCCCGAGTATACTTAACTTGCCGTTATAGTCCGCAGCAGCATCGCACAGTGCAAAAAGTTCGATATTCATAGGAAGCTCCTTTGTAAATGACTGCAGTAAGTTTAATCAAACAGGAATATAATTGTAAATGAACTGTTGAAGAAATATTAAGATTATTCGGGATTCAGGCGGTAGACAGGCTGCTAATGAATTTGTTTAATGTATTCTTTCGCTTTTGATCAAGTTCTATAAACTTTAATCCCGTCTCATACCGGTCAGATGATTTGAGTTCACCATTTCTCATGGATGCGGACCAGACGACCACGGCGGATAGAGAAAGCATTTCACTGTTTTTCGAATGAATTTTAACGTTGTACATGTTGTCTTTTTCCAGCATATACGGGGTAACTGCACATATCCCGTTTTTGCTGATATTACTGATCATTGAGCTAGTCTCATCGAGTTTCAGGTTCTTATGTTCATACATTAACTTATCTGCTTCAGCAAGCAGCTCATTAATTGATTTTGGGTGTGACGGATCAAAATGTGCCATGCCAAGGCTGGTTGACAGTTTATAGGGACGGGCCGACCGGTCATTGAAGGTTTGCAGGTGTTTTATGAAATTATTTAAAATGGTTTCATCATAGTCCGGATCGGGTTCATTTATCAAAACCGTAAACTCATCACCCCCGAGGCGGGCTAAAATGTCTGAAGACCGGAATGTCTTTTTGAGAAGGTCCGCCATTTCTGTCAGGGCCTGATCACCGGCATGATGTCCGAAACTGTCATTAATATTTTTCATCTCATTCAGATCCAGGAATAAAACTGAAAAACTGCGCTTATAACGTTTTGAAATTTGTAATTGCTTCTCTGCAAGGGCCATGAACCCCCGCCGGTTCAGAAGTCCTGTCAGTTCATCAGTTAATGATGCCTCCCGAAGTTTTTGTTCAAGTATTTTGCGTCTGGTTATGTCCCTTATTATGGCTGTAAAAAAAATATCATCTCTTCTCTTCCAGCTTGACAGTGAAAGCTCAACAGGAAACTCTGTGCCGTCTTTCCTTAATGCAGTTACTTCATAATTTTTTCCTACAACTTTTGATTTTCCTGTTACTACATATCGGGATATGCCTTTTCTATGGGCCCGCCTGTGCTGCTCAGGCATAATGATGGTCAGCTTGTTGCCAATAGCTTCCTCTGCTGAATAACCAAATATTTTTTCAGCAGTCTGATTCCACAATACGATATTATCTTCCCGGTCAACAGAAACTATGGCATCAGTTGCGGATTCTGTAATGGACCTGAAAATATTTTCGCTTTCCTGAAGGGCTTCTTCAGTTTGTTTTCGATCACTCATATCACGCGCAACTTCAACTGTTCCGATCCTGCGCCCTGCAGCGTTGAATAGAGGAGTGGCGCTGAACATGAAATAGCCTCTCAGGTTATTATCAAATGCTTCTGCAAAATGTTCTTCCCCTGTTTCACATGATTTTGGATGAGGACAGAATGAAGGGGGACTATCAGTACAATGCATTATGGAAAAACAGGATTTTCCTATTATATCGCTGCGTTGCAGTGAGAGTTTTTTTTCGACTGCTTTATTAGCCATAACAATCTTGTTTCTGCTGTCAATTACCAGAATAAGATCGGGAATGGCGTCAAAGGTCTGCTGCCACTCACTTATGTCTTCGAAAAACACTTTGCCGGATGATTTTTTGTCCTGAATATCACTCATGATTTTCCCCTATTGTACACTTTTTATAGTATGGTGTGAAGTAGATTATAAAAGGACAAATAGTGGGATTGTGAAATAAACCAGCCAGCCGTCTGCCTGCCGGCATGCAGAGCAGGCAGGTTCAATAGCAGAACAGTGCAGGGGCGTATGGCAATACGCCCAGATATAAAAGATTCCAGACATTCATCCTTCGCAGTGCTGCGTAAAACAGAAGCCGCAATGGTATGAAAGATTGTCTGATTTTAGGCGTTAGTAAGTCTTAATTATTCTATTAATGGAGAAGATAAGTTTTTTTATGTCCAGCGGTCTGTAAACAAAATCATTAATCCCGAGTTTGAACCCTTCGTGCTCATGCTCTTTATAGGCTTCATCTGCCAGACAGATGATGGGAGTATAGGTAAATTGAGACATATGTCTGATTTCCTTTAAATGAGCCAGCTTTTCATCGGAATTGTTCATTATTATCAGACCGGGATTTTCAGTCTTTGTCGTCTCGAGCATTTCACCATTTGTTGAGTACGCTACATCATAGCCGTTTTCTTCAAGTGCTGATCGGATCATATTTATTTCCTTTTCATCGTTGTCAAATAGCAGTACCTTATTGTTACTGCCATTTACTGATACAGGTACTGATACTGATTCTGATACTGATTCTGATTCTGATTCGTCACTGTCATCCTCTATAGTATGGTAGGAGATTTTGGATACGACTTCCTCAACGGTTGTAAGCCCTTCAATTACTTTTGACCAACCGTCTTCAAACATGGTTTTGGTCCCTGAGTCTCTGACGCACTTCCAGAGGTCGTCTTCAGTAAAAGGCTTTGATATCAAGCGCTTCAACTTTGTACCCATTGCAAGAAGCTCATACACTCCCACTCTGCCTTTGTAACCGGTATGGTTGCACCTGTTACAGCCCTCTCCTTTATAAAAGGTCTTGATAGGCGGGAGGTCATAATCAGGCATACTGTCAGGGGGATCAGTTTCTGTCTTGCATTCAGTGCATATTTTTCTGATCAGTCTCTGGGCGATAATGCCGGATACCGCTGAGGTCACGAGAAAAGGAGCCAGCCCGATATCTATCAGTCTTGAAATAGTGGCAACCGTGTCATTGGTGTGGAGTGTGCTCAGAACGAAATGGCCTGTGAGGGCCGCACGGGTTGCAATTTCAGCAGTCTCCAGATCCCTGATCTCTCCCAGCATAACAATATCAGGGTCCTGTCTGAGCACTGACCTCAATGCATTTGCAAAAGTA
>CALZJD010000245.1 GCA_945787795.1 Thermodesulfovibrionia bacterium
GCTTGATCTTAATATGCCGAGAAAAGACGGACGTGAAGCCCTGAAGGAAATCAAGGCTGATCCGGATCTTCGACAGATACCGATCGTGGTCCTTACAACGTCAAAGGCTGATGAAGACATTTACCGGACATATGATCTGGGGGTCAATTCCTACATTACAAAGCCTGTCTCTTTTGAAGGGCTGGTAGAGGTAATGAGGCACCTCACAAGCTACTGGTTTAACATTGTCAAACTTCCTTCGGCGGACGTGGCAGTAAAGTCCTGACAGTCAGAATATTCTGAATTTTTATGGGGATTATTCCGCTGCAGAATTGCGCGGAATTTCCCATAAAAATTCATATCTTATGCTCTCCATATCCGCTCTAAAGATTATATACCTGCATACCGATAATAAATATGCATGTATCAGGAGTACGTTATGTGTTTTTAGCAGTGAATTGCGTGCTGCGGAATTAAATTTATCGGAAATGGCTATTTATATAAGCGACAGAATGCCTGTTAATATGTGGACTTCAGGCCCTTCCCATGTGGAGCGCAAACATAACATGAAGAAAAGAACATTAAAACCTATTCATCGGAGCTGCTAATTGAGCTTTATCATGGAATTTAAAATAATCGCCAGCATACTGGTGCTGATAGGTGCAGGTTTCATGGTCTTTTCAATCAGACTGGGCAGGATTCTGAAAAGGGTTGTGCCGAACGAGCTGAAGAAACGATGGCAGGTACTGATTTTATTAAAGGTATTCTTTCTGGCCGGGTATCTCTTTTTTGTCATTCTCCTGTTCAGCAGGTATAATTTTCCGCTTGAACTTGTAACGGGAATTATATTCCTTGGCGGTGCATTTTTTGTATTTATTGTGATCAATCTTTCAAAGGACACGATCCGAAGCATAAAAGAAAAAGAAAAAGAAATAACCGAGATAAACAGAGAACTGGAAGCACAAGTAACGGAACGGACCGCGAAGTTTTTAAATATGAATGAACAGCTGATGAAATACAATGCAGAACTCACTCGTACCGAAAAAGAACTGAAGGATAGCCAGGATACTCTTGTTAAAGATCACGAGAACCTTCAAAAGATATTCACTCAGGTTGAAAACGCAAAGCTGGAATGGGAGAAGACTGTTGACTGCGTTTCAGACATTATCATCCGTACTGACAGGGACGGAAAAATAACCCGGTTCAACAAGACCCTTCAGGAGGTAACGGGCAGGGAATACAATGACATAATCGGTTATCACTGGGAAGATTTTATCAGTGATTATAAACTGGAAGTAACAACATTATTTGATACCAGCACTGAACTCTATCATGAACCTACAGGCAAGTGGTTTATGCTGAACTCTTACCCTTTTTATGATAAGGAACAGCAATACTCGGGGAATGTAATAACCCTCCATGATAATACTGAGACAAAAACTCTTGAAGAAGCGGTTGTGCGGGATAATGCCAGACTTGAGAAAACCCAGCAGGAGCTCAAGGATGCCTATGACGAATTAAAGAGCGCACAGTCCCAGATGCTTCAGAAAGAGAAGATGGCTTCCATCGGACAGCTCGCAGCAGGTGTTGCTCATGAAATAAATAACCCCATGGGCTTCATCGCAAGTAATATTAGCTCCCTTGGCAGGTATACGAAGAAGATAATAGAGTTTGTGGATGCCCAGGATGAGGCGATTGTCTCTGCGGAATTGCCGGAACTCTCAAAAGAGCTTCAAGAAAAACGCAGGAAACTCAAACTTGATTTTATACTTGAAGATATTGACCAGTTAATAGAGGAGTCCCTGGACGGTGCTGACAGGGTAAAGAATATCGTTCAGAACCTAAAAAGCTTTTCCCGGGTTGATGAGGCAGATCACCAGTCCGCCGATATAAATGAGTGTATAGAAAGCACCCTGAATATTGTCTGGAATGAGTTAAAGTACAAGGCGACCGTAACCAAGGATTATGGAGAACTGCCCATGACCAGTTGTTATCCCCAGCAGCTCAATCAGGTCTTTATGAACCTCCTGGTAAACGCAGCTCAAGCTATTGAGAAGGAGGGTGAAATTACTATCAGGACATGGAACGGTGACGGACATGTAAACATTTCCATATCAGATACTGGCGAGGGGATACCACAGGATAAGTTAGACAAGGTCTTTGAACCTTTCTATACGACCAAGCCGGTGGGAAAAGGAACCGGCCTCGGGCTCAGCATTACCTATGACATTATAAAGAAACATAACGGTGAACTGTCTGTTAACAGTGTAGTAGGCCAGGGGACTACCTTTGATTTAAAAATACCTGTAACAGGGAGCGGTAACGATGGATGAACAAATGAAAATTCTCTGTGTAGACGACGAAAAAAACGTGCTTAAGGCTATTGAAAGGCTTTTCCTTGACAGCGATTATGAAATACTCACTGCCGAATCAGGAGAGGAAGGGCTGGAAACGCTCACTAATAATGAGACCATTCAGCTTGTAGTCTCGGATTATAGAATGCCCAGGATGAACGGTGTTGATTTTTTAAGGGAGGTGTATAAGAAATGGCCTGACACAATAAGGATAGTTCTCTCCGGGTATGCTGACACGGCTTCAATTGTGGAGGCAATAAACGACGGACATATATATAAATTCATTCCTAAACCATGGAATGATGATGAACTGAAATTCACCATAGCCAAGGCGCTTGATCACTATAATGTTCAGCAGAAGAATATTCAGCTTACAAAAGAGCTGGAGGCAAAAAACATTGAGCTGAAGGAAATTAATAATAATCTTGAAATGCTTGTGCAAGAGAGGACTTCTGATCTGATTTTGAAAAACAGGATCCTTACTGCTTCACAAAACATACTTGATGCGCTTCCTCTTGCAGTGATGGGAATAGAACCTGAAGGGGTAATAGTGCAATGTAATAAAAAAGGTCTTGAGTATTTCAGCATTGAGCAGGGCAATGTGCTTGGCCTGCACAGGTCGGATGCACTTCCTGATGATATAAACAGTTTTATTGACGAAGTAATAGAGACGGGCGAACATGCGGCTGATTTAGGAAAAAATGGAACAGGTATGCATGCAAAGGGAATATATATGAATCACACAACCGGACAGGAAGGTGCCATTCTCGTATTTGATAAAGGAGAAGATAAGTAATGGAAGCGGTCAATGATGTGAAGACAGAGACCCCCATGGGCATCCTTTTTGTCGATGATGAAAAGAATGTGCTGCAGTCTTTGAGAAGGCTGTTTATGGACCATGAATATGAAATTACGCTTGCAAACTCAGGAGAAGAGGCCCTTGAGATCCTGAAGAACAGTCC
>CALZJD010000246.1 GCA_945787795.1 Thermodesulfovibrionia bacterium
TTCCTCAAGGGCCGAAGGCAGGAGATCACCCATTGCAAGTGACAGATGCACCGTGTTTATGGAAAGGGACATGAATCATTATTTAAGCGAGGGATATTCTGTGGATGAAGTCCTTGCGTCGGTACTCCACTCCATCAGGGAGAACTACCTGACCAAGGTTGCGATCGAAAACAGCATAGGACATACCATATGTTTTCAGGGGGCAACAGCGAAGAACAGGGCCCTTGTAGCAGCCTTTGAACAGAGGCTGAAAAAACCGATACATGTATCCAGGTATTGTCATCTGACAGGAGCGCTCGGGGTCGCACTCATGCTTCGGGAACAGGGGGTAAAAGAAAGTTCATTCAAGGGAATAAAGCTATACAAAAAAGATATCCCGGTAACATCTGAAGTGTGCGATATATGCACCAACCACTGCAAGATAACGATCGCTGACATTCAGGGAGAAAGTGTTGCTTACGGGTTTCTGTGCGGAAGGGATTATGACACCAAAAAATATATAAATAATAATCTGTCCGGTTTTGATCTGATGAAAGAGAGAAAGAACGTATTATCATTTAAACCGGCAGAGGAATATGTCACCATAGGCATTCCTTCGGCTCTCCATATGTATGAAGATGTTCCCATGTGGAAATATTTTTTTGATCAGCTGTCCATAAAAACCATGACCAGTGAGCCTTATACTGAAGCGGTAAAAGAGGGAAAGCGTATGGCCGGCGCTGAATTCTGCGCGCCGATGACCGCCCTGCACGGCCACGTGACATATCTTCTGCACAGGGCGGATTATGTATTTTTACCCTTTTATCTTGAAAAGAAGCCTGAGGAAAAAAACATAAGACGCCAGTTTTGTTACTATACACAGTTTTCATCATCACTTGTTTCCAACATTAATGCACTGGATGACAGAAACAGGTTTCTCATGCCCCTTGTTAACTATTTATATAATCCTTTATATACAAAAGTGCAGCTCTACAATGCACTGAAGCCGGTTATCAACCATTCTATCAGTTATTTTGATGTTTCCACTGCGTATGACAGGGCGCTTCAATTCAAGAAATCCTGTTCGTTGCAGTTAAAAGAACTATACAAAAGAGAGGCTGGCAGAACCGATGATATACACGTCGTGTTTATCGGCAGACCGTATTCAATCCTTTCCAAATCCATGAACAGCGGCATTCCCGACATATTTGCATCAGAGGGCGTTAAAACCTTTTATCAGGACATGCTTTCATATACCCGGGAAGATGTTGCATCAATTGAACCGCTCTGTAATGAACTGCCCTGGCATTATGCCTCGGAAATGCTGAAATCGGCCGAAGCAGTAGCCCGTTCTGCAGGAGCATATCCCGTATTTGTGACTTCATTCAAATGTTCGCCTGATTCTTTTGCCGCAGAGTATTTTAAAAAGCTTATGGAATCTCATGAAAAGCCCTACCTTATCCTGCAGCTGGATGAACATTCGTCCAATGTAGGATATGAAACCAGAATTGAGGCCGCGATCAGGGCCTTTAGAAATCACTGGGTATCTCGTTCTAAAGAGAGGATAAAGAAACCCGTCATATACGCACCGTCGCTCATCCCAAACAGAGAAAGACACCTGTTAGATAAAACACTTATCATTCCGAACTGGGACAATCTCAGCCTGCCACTGATAATTGCCAATCTCCAGCGTGAAGGGATTGATGCACGGCTTTTGGAGGAAACAGATACAAGTATTCAAAAAAGTCTGCGTCACAACAGCGGTGAATGTATCCCCCTTAACATAATTGCCCAGGAATTTATTGATTATGTGGAAAAACATGAACTTGATCCCGGGAAAACCGTGCTGTGGACAATGACCACTACCCTGGCCTGCAATCTGAAGATGTTTCCCCATCATATAAAAAACATTTTTCATTCCTATGGAAATAGCATGTCAGCGGCCGACGTATATACAGGGAGCATGTCATTTAAAGATCTGTCATTAAAACTCCCCCTGGACTCATATTTGGCGTATATGTTCGGAGGGCTTGTCAGAAAGATGGGGTGCAGGATACGGCCGTATGAAAAGGAGAAGGGAGCTACGGACAGGACAATTAAAAAAAGTATTGATATCCTGGCAGATGCATTTCTGGGAAACAGGTCAAAAGAATCCGCTGTTAGCGAAGTAGTATCGTATTTTGAAGGAATTGACACACAGTACGAACAAAGGCCAAAGATAGCAATATTCGGTGATTTATATGCGCGGGACAATGAGGTGATGAATCAGGGTCTGGTACATTTTATTGAAGACAATGGCGGCGAGGTCATTACGACTCCCTTCAGTTCGTTTCTTAAGATGATATCAGGACAATATTTCAGGAAATGGTTTATTGAAGGACAATACCTGAATGTTCTGTCGACAAAAACATTTTTTGCCACGGCAACCATGATGGAGAAGACATATTATAAATACTTTGAACGGATTTTGATGGAACCTGACCCTGCATTCAATGAGTCTCCGGAGAAGATCCTGTCGCAATACAACATCAGGAAAGAAAATACCGGCGAATCAATGGACAATATATTGAAGATATATTATATAAAGAAGCACTATCCTGATGTCTCGCTCTTTGTGCAGACCAGCCCGGCCTTCTGCTGTCCCTCTCTGGTTACCGAGGCCATGGCAAAAAAAATTGAGAAAAAAACAGGGACACCCGTCGTATCTGTCACATACGATGGAACCGGCGGCAATAAAAACGACATTATCATTCCCTATCTCAGGTATGCAGCCGTAAAACATCCGGACAGCATAAAGCCTCGGAGGCTGCCAGCGGCAGCAGGGGAATAGAGGGAAAGAGAAATTACAAATCACAGATTACTGATTACAGATCACTGATGTTTGTGAATGCTCAGAGTTTTCCATCTTCTTTTGGGGCCCCGAATTCATCTATCATGGATGTGGTGTCCCATCCTGCATCAGGGTGCTCCTCAGAGTCCTTGAGTTCAGAGAGCAGGATTTGTTCGAGGTCTTCTATTTGCTGCCTTGCTTTACTGATGTAGGTTTTTCTGTCCTGTCGGAGAGGATGGAGCTCATTAAATGCCTCTTCATCGTGAAATCTGAATGTCCTTGTAGCCCTGTGAGCATGATGTGAACGGAAGCCAAGTTCACGAAGGGCTTCACTGCCTGCCCTGAGAGATGTATCCAGCGTTTCACGATAGACATGGTCTACTCCTGCATCCAGGAGATCATATGTCTGGGTCCTGCTTCCTGCCCTGGCAAAGATTTTCAGATGTGGGTAATGTTTTTTTGTCATATGGATAATGGCAGCAGGTCATGGCGGGCTGCATTACCGTAAAACACCTTAAGCCCGAGAGACCTCAGCACTTCAACCTTGTCAGAGTCAAACTCCAGAACAGTGATCCCCACTCCGTTTGCCCTCAGCAATCTTCCCACGATACTTCCGAAATTGCCGAACCCTGCAATAATCACCGGGTTTTCCTCATCAATGCTGTCCGCTTTTTTCTCTTCCTGCTGCTTTGTGCCGAAACGAGGCTCAATAAATTTCTCATTTACCAGAAGCAGGAGCGGCGTCATAGCCATGGAAAGGGCAACAGATCCGATTATTATATTAGCCAGTCCCTGATCCAGGACATGGCTCTGCACAGCAAAGGAAAAGAGGACAAAGGCAAACTCACCCCCTTCTGCAAGGGAAAAGGCAAAGAGCAGGCTCTGGTCAATTCCCATTTTAAAGACTTTCCCCAGAGTGAGAAGAACGAGAAACTTGATCACGACAAGCCCGCTTACCAGCAGTGCGATATCAAGCGGCCTGGAGAAGATCATCCCAAAATCAATGGAGGCTCCCACTGCTATAAAGAAGAGACCCAGGAGCAGTCCCTTGAAGGGTTCGATGTCACTCTCGAGTTCGTGACGGTATTCACTGTTGGCCAGTACAACACCGGCCACAAACGCACCCAGTGCCGGACTAAGGCCGACCTTGGACATGAGCAGAGAAATACCGATAACAAGAAGCAGGGCTGCCGCAGTAAAAAGCTCCCTCAGCTTTGTCCGAGCGACCGCCCGGAACAAGGGCCGTAAGAGAAACATGCCAGCGATGATGATTGCGCTCATGACCCCGATAACTGCACCTGCCTGTCCCCATGCGGGAAGGCCTTCAACCCAGGTCGTGCTGTGGGTGCCATTGGCTGCTGCGATTACAGGAGCTGTCTTCACCGCCAGCAGGGGCATGAGGGCCAGCATCGGGATGACAGCAATATCCTGAAACAGCAGGACAGAAAATGCACTCTGCCCGGCATCAGTCTTTATGAGCCTCCGTTCCTGTAACGTCTGCAGAACTATGGCTGTTGACGAGAGGGAAAGTATCATGCCTATGGCAAGTGATGTCTGTAAAGGCAGACCAAGGAGCATGCAGATTGTTGACAGCAAGACGGTTGTCACGCCAACCTGCAGTCCTCCCATCCCAAGTATGGGCGCACGCAGCCGCCAGAGGAGCGAGGGTTTCAGTTCAAGTCCGATCAGAAAGAGCATCATTACTACCCCGAACTCGGCAAAGTGCATAACATCCTGACCTTCTTCACCGATAAGTTGAAATCCGAACGGGCCGATGACAATCCCGGCAATG
>CALZJD010000247.1 GCA_945787795.1 Thermodesulfovibrionia bacterium
CCCAGATACATTGCGGCAATCCTGTCTGAGACATGTTCAACCACTGAAAGGTCATGGGTAATGAACAGGTAAGAGAGATCAAAGTCTTTTTTCAGTTCAGATAACAGGTTGAGAATCTGCGCCTGAATCGAAACATCAAGTGCAGATACAGGCTCATCACATATAACAAGCTTTGGATTCAACGACAGGGCCCGTGCAATTGCGATCCTCTGCCGCTGTCCTCCGGAGAATTCATGTGGATAACGGTTATAATGGCCTGCAGACAGGCCGACCTTCTCAAGAAGGCCCTCAACAATTTCCTTCTTTTGTTTTCCTCTTGCGATATTATGAGCGCCAATCCCTTCAGCGATGATACTGCCTACAGAAAGCCGGGGATTTAAAGATGAATAAGGGTCCTGGAATATGATCTGCATATCTTTTCTCAATTGTCGGAGACTGTCGCCGCGCAATTGAAAGATGTCTTCACCCTCGAATAATACCTGCCCATCCGTTGGCTCGGTCAGTCGCAGGATTACCCTGCTCGCCGTGGTTTTACCGCATCCTGATTCCCCAACAAGGCCGAGTGTCTCCCCTGGTTTAATATAAAAAGAAATATTATCGACCGCCTTTACATGGTTGACAACTTTGGAGAAAAGCCCCTTTGTTATGGGGAAGTATTTTTTGAGTTCCCTTACCTCAAGGATAGTATGATTATTGTTGGCCATAATCAGGTTGAAACTCCTGTTGTTTTTTGCTTCCAGACAGTTTTATCAATGCTGTCACTGAAGTGACATGCCGCACTGTGTCCCGGTGTGACTTCTTTTAAAACAGGCTCATTGGTATGGCATATGTCCTGGGCAAATGCGCATCGGGGCCAGAACTTGCACCCGTCAGGAAAGGCAAGGGGATTGGGAACATTGCCCGGGATGACGTAAAGGTCTTTTTTCTTTTCACCCAGCACAGGGATTGAGGTAAACAGCCCCAATGTATAGGGGTGCCGGGGATTATGATATATCTCCTTCACAGGTCCGTACTCAACAATTTGAGACGCATACATGATCGCAACATGAGAGGCCATGTCAGCTACAACACCCAGATCATGGGTCACCATCAAAATAGACATGTTGAACTCATCCTGAAGAGATTTCATGAGATCAAGGATCTGGGCCTGTATGGTGACATCAAGGGCAGTAGTTGGTTCGTCAGCAATAAGGAGATCAGGATTGCATGAAAGGGCCATTGCTATCATGACCCGCTGTTTCATACCCCCTGACATCTGGTGGGGATAATCATCTGCACGGATCTCCGGCGAAGGGATGCCGACCTTCTTAAGGATATCTATTACAAGCTCCTGAGCCTCTTTCTCCGTCCTGTTCTGATGAAGCATTATTGCTTCCTGAATCTGGTCCCCCACGGTGAATACAGGATTAAGGGATGTCATGGGCTCCTGGAAAATCATACTGATGTCATTACCCCGTATCCCTTCCATCTCCTTTTCGGAAAGATTGAGCAGGTCTTTTCCTTTATAAATAATCTCCCCGCCTGCAATGACTCCGGGAGGAGAAGGGATAAGCCTCAGGATCGAAAGACAGGTAACGCTCTTGCCGCAGCCTGATTCGCCTACTAGGCCAAGGGTGGTCCCCTTTGCGATTTCCAGATCAACACCGTCAACAGACTTTACCAGCCCCTCATCTGTTTCAAAGTGGACCTTAAGATTATTTATTTTTAATATTGGTTCCATGTGAATATGAATAATGTCAAATGACAAAGCTCAAATGCCAAATAAATTTCAAATGTAAGAATGCCAAAAGATCGTATTTTGAACTTTGTACTTGATTTGACATTGGGATTTTGGAATTTGTCATTTCTTATATTATTTTTTCCTCAATTTTGGATTCAAAGCATCTCTCAGTCCTTCACCAAACAGGTTGAAGGAAAGTACTACGATTAATATTGACAATCCCGGTATATATGTTAACCATGGTGCATCAAAGAGGAACTTTTTCCCGTCTGATAAGATGTTGCCCCATGTGGCATGAGGCGGCGGTACTCCTATGCCCAGAAAGCTTAATGCTGCTTCGGTTAATATGGCACCTGCAATGCCTATGGTTGCTGAAACAAGGACCGGAGCAATGGCATTGGGAATCATATGACGGAATATTATGCTTATATCCTTTATGCCCATTGCATTTGCAGCTGCGACAAAGTCCTGTTCACGCAGGGTAAGAAATTCCGCCCTGACAAACCGGGTAGTTCCCATCCAGCTTGTCAGCCCTATGACGATCATTATGTTATAAATGCTTGGAGGCAGTATTGCCACAACAGTGAGAATCAGAAAAAAGCTGGGAAAACAGAGCATGACATCTACAAATCTCATTACCAGGCTGTCAACATTAATTGTCTGAAAAAACAGAAAGTCCAGTTTCTTTGCCACACCGCTTCCTTTTTCTGACATCACAGAATATAACAGAGAGCAGGCTGATAAAACGACACTGATGATAAAGGTGTTGAGGGCCATGCTGTTCTGGCCGGACGCCCAGAATATGAGAGATACCAGAAAAACAATGATACCGAGGACCGGCAAAAACCGGATTCTCACATTCCCGTAATAACCGGCCAATCCACCGAGAATAATACCGATCAGGATTGAGATTCCAACAGCCACAAAGCCGATAGTCAAAGACACCCATGCGCCCTGCATCATTCTGGCGAATATGTCCCGACCCAGGTCATCGGTGCCAAGCAGATAAAATCCGAAAACAGGATAGTCTGCCGGCCTGATCATTTCTGTATCTACCGGGGTGAGTGGACTGCGCAGTTTTTCAGATAATCTTACTTTTGCAGGATCAAGAACAGGATTGTCTCCATTTGTTAAAGCAAAACCAATAACAGCAACCATAAAGAACATGATAAAGATGATAAGCCCGGCAAGGGCCATTCTGTTCTTTTTAAATATTCTCCAGGCCTCGGTAAAGGGAGAAACCTCTTCCGTAAGTCCGTGGTGGAGTTCTTTTATGTCGTGATCGTTCATTGTATGGTTATGTAGGGGTGGGTTTCAAACCCACCCCTACGGTCATAATCGTATTCTTGGATCTACTACCATATATAAAAGGTCTGATATAAAAGTCCCTATTAAAGTCAGCACTGCGGCAATAAAATTCAACGCTATGATGATGGGATAATCACGGGCTATGATCGCTTCATATCCCATTCTTCCCATTCCGGGCCAGGCAAAGATGGATTCGATGATTACCGAGCCGCCGATCAGTCCCGGGAGT
>CALZJD010000248.1 GCA_945787795.1 Thermodesulfovibrionia bacterium
TAACAGATATGAGTCAGTGACATGACAACCTCTCCCATTTCATTGACTTGTCGGTAGAGTCATTAATACATCGAATTACAAATGAGGAATAAGTAATCAAGAACCTAGTTTTAAAATAATTTCCAGATGAAAGAAAGGATATTCTCTATTAGCCTGGCCGTAGGGCTTTGAGCTTAAGCTGAATATTCCTCATACCATTCCATTCATTTATTTCCGGAACAAAAGCAATATCAAGGGTTGAGGAGGAACCAATATTCTTCAATTCATCACCCATGCCAAACCCTATTGTGTCTATCTGATAATTATTCTGGCTGAGCTGCAATTTAAGGTGATTGTTCCCCACAATCCTGTGGTCAACAATATTAATGCCCTTTGCGCCAAAAAGTGGTTCCCTGTTGGCATTACCAAACGGCTCAAGCAGAATCAGCTCTTTTACCAGTGAGAGATTTATGTCGGACAGCTGAACAGCAGTATCTATATCAAGTACAGGCACCAGATCAGCGGGACTGATCGAGTTATCGACTTTGGAGATCATCAAATCGTTGAAGGCAGGGAGCTTATCAGTTGTTATGCGTAACCCTGCAGCAAAACGGTGGCCTCCATATCCCAGAAGATGTTCAGAACATTCAGAAATTGCCTTATAGAGATGAAAAGGAGGGATGCTCCTGGCAGACCCTTTGGCTGTTTCACCATCAATGGAAAAAAGAAAAACCGGTTTATAAAATATCTCCACAAGCCGTGACGCGACAATGCCGATCACTCCGGGATGCCATGCCGGAGAGGAAAGAACAATAGCGCTGTTTACCTGTTCAGGATCGATCATCTCCATCGCTTCCTTAAATACGCGCCCTTCTATTTCTTTCCTTTTCCTGTTCTGTTCATCAAGAAGCACAGCTATTCTCTTTGCTTCCTTTATATCCTCAGTCAGAAAAAGTTCAACCACTTCGCCCGCGTCCTGAAGTCTGCCGGCTGCGTTAATCCTGGGAATCAGGGTAAATGACAGTGTTTTGGCCAGAAACTCCCGGTCAATTCCCCCGACTTCCTTCATCGCCTTTATGGCAGTCCTTGCACCGCCTTCATTTATGAGCTTAAGTCCATGTGAGACGATTATTCTGTTTTCTCCGATGAGCGGAACAGAGTCAGCAATTGTTCCCAGGGCTGCAAGGTCCAGGAAACTTTTTAGTTTTGCATCATAGTCTTCAATCTTCAGCTCAGTAAACAGCGCCTGTATCAATTTAAACGCAACCCCTACTCCAGCCAGATACTGAAAGGGATATTCCGAGTCCTTGCGGTGAGGGTCTATGACTGCCGTTGCCGGGGGGAGACTGACAGGCACTTCATGATGGTCTGTGACGATAACATCCATCCCCATCGATATTGCCTTTGATATACTTTCTTCAGAACTTATGCCGCAGTCTGCAGTAATAATTATATCAGCATTGCATTGAGCAGCTTTTTCTATTCCCTTCAAACTCATGCCATACCCCTCAATAAGTCTGTTGGGTATGTGGTAATTCGTTTTCAATCCCAGCATCCTGAACGCAGACACAAGAATAGCTGTTGATGTCAGTCCGTCAGCATCATAGTCACCATGTACCAGAACTGTTTCAGATTTCTCAACAGATTTTTTCAGTCTTTCAACAGCCCTGTCCATATCAGGCAGGAGAAAAGGATCATGCATCATCTCCACTGAAGGAGACAGAAAATCCCTGATGGCGTCTGCGTCTTTTATGTCGCGATTTATTAAAATCTGTGCGAGTACAGGAGAGATTGAAGCTTCCCGGGATAGATAGTTGAGATAGTCCGGATTAGTCCTGCTTACAAGCCATTTGCGGTGCATGGAAAAGAAAGTTATGAGTTATATGTTATTCGTAAAAACAACCGTCATTTCACTAATAACAAATAACGTATAACTAATAACGGTCGTTCTGAGTTATTTTCTTTTAAAGCCCTTTTCTTCGCCCATCAGCAATACAATGGGACTGGCCACAAACATTGAAGAGTAGGTTCCTATTGCTATTCCCAGCATGATGGCAAAGGCAAAGTCATGTATTACTTCACCTCCAAAGAGATACAGGGCAAAGGCGGCAAAAAAGGTGGTCAGGGAAGTTATTACTGTCCTGGAAAGGACCTCATTCAGGCTCTGATTGATAACCTCGACAGTTGATTTCTTTCTTACCGTCCTGAGGTTCTCTCTTATCCTGTCAAAAACAACAACCGAGTCAGTTAAGGAATACCCTGCTATCATAAGAAGGGCGCTTACCAGTATCAGGTTAATTTCCTTGCCCGTTATATAAAAAACACTGAGCACTGCAAGCACATCATGAAATGTTGCTACGGTGGCGCCGACACCAAATCTGAATTGAAACCTTGCAGTAATATATATGAGTATTCCTATGATCGCAGCCATGATGGCCATTAATGCATCTTTTCTCAGCCTGGCGCCAACTTTGGGGCCGATCTCTGTAGTTGAATCAACCACAAGGTTACTTTCCGAAAATGTATCCGACAAAACTGAAATGATATCTTTAGATAAGTTACCAAGTGTTTGTTCATTCTTTTTTATTCGTACCAGTATCTTGTTCTCAGTGGGCAGGTCCTGCAGGTCAAATTCCGTCAAACCGCCATCAACCAGCGCCTCGCGAATTTCCTGGAGCGGCACCATTTCATTGAATTTGATCTGCACTGCTGTGCCGCCGGCAAAATCAATACCAAGATTTGCAGTACCTCTGGCGATCTGTATAATGGCTATAAACCCGATACATATTAATAATGCGGATGCTCCCAGAGCAATAAACCTCTTGCCCATAAAATCTATTTTCGTATTCTTAATAATCTCTATCATATGCTCAGCTCTTTCATTTCACGTTTTGCAGCAATCAAATCAAAAACAGTCTTGGTCCCTATCAGGGCGGTAAAGAGATTAATAAACACACCCCAGCCCAGGGTAACGGCAAACCCCTTGATCGGACCCGTACCAAATTGAAAAAGAACAACTGCTGTAATAAGCGTGGTAACGTGAGAATCAAAGATAGTCCAGAACGCCTTGTCATATCCTGAGTCAATGGCCGCCCTCGGGGTTTTCCCCAGTCTCAATTCTTCACGAATTCTTTCAAACATAAGGACATTACTGTCAACAGCCATTCCGACTGCCAGAATTATTCCTGCTATACCGGGAAGTGTCAATGTTGCATTGAATGCAGAGAGCACCCCTACCAGAAATACATTGCTCCCAGTATCCCTGCATTTACTCCCGCATTAATTGAGTCCCTTCCAAGTGACGGGCCAACAGTCAGGTTTTGAAGCATTATCAATGGAGCGGGCAATGAACCTGACCTGAGAACAATTGCCAGGTCTTTGGCCTCCTGCATGGTAAATGATCCTGTTATCTGTGCATTGCCGCCTGCTATTCTCTCCTGGATCATGGGCGCTGAATACACATTATTATCAAGAATAATGGCCATTCTCTTTTTAACGTTATTTGCCGTGATCTGATCAAACAGTTTGGCCCCTGTGGAATTAAAGGATATCGATACATAGGGCTCGTTATATCTCTGGTCAATGTTGACCCTGGCCTCAGTGAGAAACTCCCCGGTCATCAGGCTCTGCTTTTTCAATAAATAAACCAGCCTGGTCTCGATCCCTGTGTCCTTGTCAACAACCCTGCCAAAGAGAATCTCGTCCTCTTCAGGGATTTTTTCCTTAAATTCATCCAGAATCCCTGTTTCCTCTGCAGGAGCGATGGAGCCGGGAAGCTGTGCAGCTTCAGGAGATTCATCATCAAGGAGTTTAAATTCAAGAATGGCTGTCTTGCCAACAAGGTCAATGGCCCTCTTTGTGTCCTTTACCCCGGGCAGC
>CALZJD010000249.1 GCA_945787795.1 Thermodesulfovibrionia bacterium
AAAAAACCTTGAGGATTTTATAGCAAACCTGAAGCAGTACCCGGTCCGTCATGTCTTTGAATTCAGACATAAAAGCTGGCTTTCTAAAAGGGTCTGCAAACTGCTCTCTTCAGCCAATATAGCGATATGTATGGCAGACTGGCCTGATTTTATTAATGACCTGCCTGTCACTGCTGACTTTGTGTACTTGAGAAGGCATGGCGAGGGCGGTAATTATTCTACCAACTACACTCCGGAACAGCTAAAGCATGATGCAAAGAGAATAAAGGAGTATTTGAAACAGGGAAAGGACGTTTACTATTTCTTTAATAACGATGCCTTTGCTTATGCTCCGAAAAATGCAATTGAATTAAGGACCATCCTTGAAAGCTCCCTTCCCAAGGCATTGAAGGAAAAGCTTGAAAAGCCGGAAAAAACCAGAGTGACAAAGAAAAAGGCTGCGAAAAAGACCGCTAAAAAGGCGGTAAAGAAAAAGGTTAAAAAGACTGTTAAGAAGGCCGTGAAAAAAGCTGCCAAAAAGGCGGTAAAGAAAAAAGTTAAAAAGACTGTTAAGAAGGCCGTAAAAAAAGCTGTAAAAAAGACCGCTAAAAAAACCGTAAAAAAGACCCCTAAAAAGACTGCCAAAAAGGTGACAAAAAAAACAGCAAAAAAAGTCGCCAGGAAAAGTGCCTCCAAAGTTAAAAAGAAATCTGTAAAGAAAAAGAAGTAATCCCTAATTCATAATAACCCGGAAGATTCGACCAAATGTTAATCGTTGTTCGTTATGTGTTGTACGTTATTACTAATAACGAATAACCAATAACTTATAACTAAAAACGAATGCCTTTGGAACTGCGTTTACCATGAATAACCGTAATATTGATAAAGCCATGACCATTCTCAAAAAACAGGTAAAAAAGCTGGATGTCCCATGGCTTGAATATATGGTGCATCGCTCCGGTCAGGCAAGAGATCCGTTTAAAGTGCTTATCTCCTGCATCTTGAGCCTGAGGACCCAGGACAGGACAACAGGTGAAGCATCTGAGAGGCTTTACCGCATAGCGCCGGATGCTAAAAAACTTGCCCTTCTGCCGGTAAAAAAAATAGAAAAAGTGATCTATCCCGTAGGATTTTACAAGGTAAAGGCTCAAAGAATTAAAGATATTGCCGGTATAATCGTGAAACAATATAAATCAAAAGTTCCTGATGAGATAGATGAATTGCTTAAATTTAAGGGCGTGGGCAGAAAAACTGCGAATCTTGTAGTCACCCTTGGGTATAAAAAACCCGGTATCTGTGTTGATACGCATGTTCATAGAATAACCAACAGATGGGGATATGTAGAGACCCGGACCCCTGATAAAACGGAATATGCACTCAGGGAAAAGCTGCCTCAAAAGTACTGGCTTGACATCAATGGGCTGCTTGTCGCATTCGGACAGGGTATATGCAAACCCGTTTCACCAATATGCAGTCAATGTTCCATAGAAATGTACTGTGACAGGGTTGGAGTTATAACTTATAGATAGCATCAATGTGAGAAAGTTGAAATCTTAAAGGGTTTTTGGTAATGTTAGCCTGTGAGGAGGGTATAAGTGAAAGTAATGTTCAAGGCATTTAAACAGAGAGCCATTTCAGACAGGAAGGGCATTGTTATTGCTTTTCTTTTTGCAGTAATGACCCCCTTTCTCATTTCTTCCTGTTCCACTGCTCCCTCCAGGGATAACATGAATAAAGCTGAATCTCACTACAAGCTGGGATCTTCTTACCTGAATAACAGTCAGTTTAATGAAGCATTGACCGAGTTTAAGAAAGCTCTCGATCTGAATCCACGCAAAAAAGAAACTCTTAACTATCTTGGATTTCTCAGCACGCGGTTTAATAAATATGAAGAGGCGGTCATTTATTACAAAAAAGCGATTTCAATAGACCCTGATTATTCTGAGGCCATGAACAACCTTGCTGTAACGTATGCGGAGACAGAGAACTGGGATGAAGCTGTGAAATACTTTGATTCTGCCCTGGCAAATCCCATGTATGAAACTCCTGAAATGGCTTATGCAAATAAGGGATATGTGCTTTATATGAAAGGGGACTATACCAATGCTGAGACGGCAGTAAAAGAAGCATTGATGATAAACAGACAGCTTCCCCTGGCCTCCTATGTGTTAGGACTGGTTTATACAAAGCTTGATAACGATGTCGCTGCAATTGAAGAATTTAAAAAAGCCATAGGTCTGGCGCCTGAATATGTAGAAGCTCATATGGAACTTGCTAAAACCTATGTACGGTCTGGCAACAAGGCAAAGGCTCTGAAACACTTTGAGGCGGTTCTGGAGCATGATAATAATACATTAAGACTGAGAGAGGCATCAGATCATATAAGCCGGCTGAAATATTAAGCCATAAGATAAAAGGTATGTTTAAGCAGATGTCCCTCTGTATTCAGTTAAGTTCACTCCGGAGAATACCGTATATAATATTAATAATAACTATTAGGGACAGAACATTAAGAAATTAATACGTGACTGTATATGGATACTCCAGGGTATATTCTTAAAACAGAAAGAGAAAATCAGGGGAAATCCCTGAAAGATATCTCGGGTAATCTCAAAGTCAGTACGGTATATTTGACTGCTATTGAGGAGGATGATTACTCACTGCTTCCTGCGGAAATTTTTACCAGGGCATACCTGCGTCTTTACGCTGATGAACTCAGACTCGATGGCGATTATATTCTGGATCTTTTTCAAGATTTCGGTAAAGATGACAATGAAGACCAGACTGTATTGCCTGAAAAAGAGCCTGAACATGTATCTTCAACAAGAGTCACGTCTGCTTTTCATGCTGTGCAGGACTCATTACATAAGGTGATGTTCTTCATAAAAACTGTTCCTGTCTCTCTAAAAAAACTCATAAGTTCATGTAACCTGAATACCGGGTTATTAACGAAATGCAAGCCCTCTGCCGGAATGGACTTCTCTTTTATACAGAGGGCCGAACCGTTAAAGACCGCCCGCAAATACCTTCTGCTTGCTGTGACAGTTGTTGCTGCTCCTTTAGCTGTCATCATGATAAGTAATTCAGATAAACTGTTGCCTGAAAAACCTCATGCAGCTGATAAACAGTTTGCTGCGGTAAAGACCACAGCAGATGTTAAAAAAGACGTTACATCTTCAGAGAACTTAACAGGTACATCTGAAACAAATTACATACAGGTTGAAGAAAAGGTATCGGAAAAGACCACAGCAGATGTTAAAAAGGACGTTACATCTTCAGAGAACTTAACAGGTACATCTGAAACAAACCACAAACAAGTTGAAGAAAAGATATCCGAAAAGCTGGTCCTGAAGATAATTGCTGAAGAACTGACCTGGGCATCAGTACGTATTGATAATGGTGCATACAGTGAGTCCCTTTTGCGTAAAGGTGAATCAGTGACAATAAGGGCAGAAAACCAATTTAATCTTAAGATAGGCAATGCCGGCGGCACAAAGCTGGTTCTTAATGACAGGGAACTTGAAGAACTGGGCCCTCACGGCAAAGTTGTCAATATTACATTGCCATAATATACAGTCATCGTTCATTTTTTACGACAGCTGCTAAAAGCGAGTACATGTATTGTAAATACTTTCATTGCCTTGTTTGAAAAAAGTCATTAATCCCCTTCTTAATCCGGATGTCTGAAACGTGAGTTTTTTAATTTCAACTTTATCAAATTAAAGCCGGGAAAAAATTATTAGAGGTGAGCAATGTTTTTGCATATTTTTTTTAATATGTCAAGCCCATATAAGTATTGACAAAGGCGCACCACTGCTGGTATCTTTCATCATTGATGTTTTTTGAACATACTAATTTCCATTATATGAAAGGAGAGAGTTAATGACCAAAGCGGATCTGATCGATGCAGTCGCCGCAGGAGCAGATATATCAAAAGTTGCTGCGGGTAAGGCTATTGAAACCTTTACAGGTACAATTGCCAAATCACTTAAGAAGGGCAAAAAAGTGACGCTTGTCGGATTTGGAACATTTTCAGTTTCAAAGAGAAAGGCAAGAAAAGGACGTAACCCCCAGACTGGTGAAACAATAAAAATCGCTGCTGCAAAACTTCCTAAGTATTTCTCTCTATTAGCAACATTTCAAAGCAGTCGCATAATTACATACAAGTGACGAGTAACGCGTAACAAGTAACAAGTGAAGAATAATGGGTGATGGGTGATGCGTTACTGATTTACTGAAAGTTAATCTGCAGTCTCTGGATGGAGTTTGATTGTCCTGTCCTGGGATTGATTTCAATAACAACGCATGAAAGGATTGATTCGCCTCCTGCTGTTTCAAACCGGCAGGGAATGCCTGTGAGAAATTTATTGATTATCTGTTCCTTTTTTACCCCTATGATTGAATCCACAGGCCCTGTCATTCCCACATCTGAAATAAATGCGGTCCCCTTAGGGAGAATTTTTTCGTCTCCCGTCTGGACATGCGTATGGGTTCCGACGACAGCGCTTACCCTGCCGTCAAGAAACCAGCCGATTGCCGACTTTTCTGAAGTGGCCTCAGCATGAAAATCAACGATAATAACATGTGTCTGCTCTTTAAGGGCAGGGATCTCTTTCTCTGCTGTTTTAAATGGACAGTCAAGAGGATTCATAAATACCCTGCCCGAGATATTCAATACAGCGATTTTCTCTCCGGCCGGGGTTTTCATGACAATACTGCCTGCACCGGGGACATCAGCTGGATAATTGGCCGGCCTGAGTAGACGGTTTTCTTTTGGAATATAATTGACAGCTTCTTTTTTGTCCCAGATGTGATTGCCCGAAGTCAGAACATCAATGCCCAATGAAAAGAGTTCTTCCCCTATGGACTTTGTAATACCAAAACCGCCGGCTGCATTCTCGGCGTTTGCTATGACAAAATCTACCTTCAGTTTGCTGATTAAATCCGGGATTCCCATTCTGACGGCTTTTCGTCCCGGCTTTCCTACTATGTCTCCGATAAAAAGAACTTTCATTTTTTAGTGAGGTATAAAGATTCAGGTTACTTCTCATTCATTTGTTTTTAATTAATGTAATAACCCAGAAATTTTTTTCAGTGCTAAAATGCACCAGACAAGCCCAGGGCGTATTGCCATACGCCCCTACAAATTCCATGAATTATTTTGCGTATTCCACGTATCTGGATTCTCTTATTACTGTTACCTTGATCTGGCCGGGATAGGTAAGTTCGTCTTCTATTTTCTTTGCCAAGTCTCTCGAGATCTGGGCACAGATGGCATCGTTCACTTCCTCAGGCTTCACAATTATTCTCACTTCTCTGCCTGCCTGAATAGCGTAGGATTTATTAACTCCTTCAAAAGAGGTGGCTATCTCTTCCAGTTTCTCTACCCGTTTCAGATAGTCAACAAGGGTCTCTTTTCTTGCTCCGGGTCTTGCAGCAGATAATGCGTCAGCAGCAGCCACGAGAGAGGCCTCCACCGTTATGGGATCTCCTTCTCCGTGATGCACTGCGATGGCATTGACGACCTTGGGTTTTTCCCCGTATTTCTTTGCCATATCAGCGCCTATTGACTGATGCGAACCTTCAAATTCATGGTCTATCGACTTGCCGATGTCGTGAAGTATGCCGGCCCTTTTTGCCAGCTTGGGATCAACCCTCAGCTCACCGGCCATTGTACTGGCAAGATATGCGACCTCCCTTGAATGCTGAAGCACGTTCTGGCCATAAGAAGTCCTGTACTTAAGCCTTCCGATAAGTTTTACGAGTTCAGGATGTATGCCGTGCAGTCTGAGATCAAATACAGCCTTCTCCCCTTCTTCCTTAATAGTCGCGTTGATCTCCTTTTTTACCTTTTCTACTATTTCTTCAATCCTGGCCGGAATCCTGCCTATTTCTCTTCTGACAGGATCAAAGCATGACAGCAGGACCGTCTCAGGGGTATCATCAATAATGAATTCAACACCTGTAGCTGCCTCAAGCGCCCTGATATTTCTTCCCTCTCTCCCTATAATCCTTCCTTTCATTTCATCACTGGGAAGGCTTACGGTAGAAATGGTGTGGTCACTGACATATTCACTGGCATATCTCTGCACAGCTACACTAAGCACCTCTTTTGATTTTCTGTCAGCATCTTCAAGCGCCTCGTCTTCATATCGTTTGGCTATTTTGGCAGCTTCATACTTTGATTCCTCTTCTATCCTCTGAAGCAGCTCTTTTCTGGCATCATCAACGCTCAGGTTTGATATCTGCTCGAGTTTTTCTTTCTGTCTGTTCAGTAACTCCTCCTGGGTACGTTCTTTGTCCTGAAGGTTTTTGTCCCTGTTCGCAAATTCTCTTTCCTTCTTGTTGAACTGTATCTCTTTTTTATCAATCTGCTCCAGCTTACGGTCAAACATCTCTTCTCTCTGGCGAAGTCGCCTGTCAAGCTGGTTTAATTCCTTCCTGCGGTCCTTCAGCTCTCTTTCTGCTCTTTCTGAGTCGGTTTTCATCCGGAATGCCGTGTCTTTGGCCTCAAGCAACGCTTCTTTTTTAATTGTATTGGCCTCTTTTTCCGCGTTATTGAGAACGGCAACTGATTTTTGTTCTATTTCCTGTATTTTTTTGCCTGAACTTATTTTATGGAAAACAAACGCCAGGATGAAACCAATGCTGAGCCCTGCAGTCAGAATAACGTAGGGGTTCAATGCGCTAATCATTGTTTGCTCCTCCTTTTAGATAATCTTTTTCTGAACAGTTTCTCATACCCTGATTCTGATGGGAAAAAGAATAATTTATTGTTAGTGTAATATTGCTGATCAACATATTGGTCTTTATAATTATGGGGATATTTATATCCAATGCCTGCTCCAAGACGGGATGCACCCTTATATCCGGTACTTTTCAGGTGATCCGGCACCCTGCTCAGTCTTTCTTCCCTGATGTTTGACTGTGCATTTTCTATGCCCTTATATGAAGCATTACTCTTGGGGGCCATGGTTATATATAATGCAGACTGTGCAAGGGGAATCCGTCCTTCAGGCATTCCTATGGCCTCTACTGCATGCAGGGCCGAAACTGCTACCTGCAAAGCCCTGGGGTCGGCATTGCCCACATCTTCAGAAGCACATATAACAATTCTCCTTGCTATATACAGGGGATCTTCCCCGGCCTCGATCATTTTTGCAAGCCAGTACAGGACCGCATCAGGGTCTCCACCGCGCATGCTTTTTATAAAGGCTGAAATAGTATCATAATGCTCATCTTCGCTGTAATACAGTGACTTCTTCTGCAGTACTTCCCTGGCCAGATTAATATCATATGTGTTTGTTTCTCTGCTTTTGATTATGAAAACACCCATCTCAAGGGAATTCAAGGCCTTGCGGGCGTCTCCTTCTGAAGCGGTTGCAATAAAGTCCAGGGCATCAGACTCCATGTTTAGTTCCAGCTCTCCAAAACCATTGGTCGTGTCCTGCAGCGCCCTCTTGATCAATATTTTAATTTCTGATTCACTCAATGGAAATAACTGGAATATCATGGACCTTGATGAGAGTGCAGGAATTATGGAAAAAAAGGGGTTTTGTGTTGAGGCGCCGATGAGCGTTACTGTTCCGTTTTCTACATCGGGCAGCAGGGCGTCCTGCTGCAGTTTGTTGAAGCGGTGGATCTCATCAATAAACAGGATTGTCCTGCCCGTCTTTCTTGCCGTCTTTAAGGCTTCCTTGATATCTGCTACCCCGGACGTGACAGCATTAAGGGCCTCAAAAGCTGCCTGTGTCTTTCCTGCAATTATATGGGCAAGGGCGGTCTTGCCTGTGCCGGGGGGTCCATAGAGTATAAGAGAAACAATGGAGTCTCTTTCGATGGCCTCTCTAAGAGGCTTTCCCCGTGCCAGGATGTGCGACTGTCCGATAAACTCTTCAAGGGTGCGCGGCTGCATTCTCCAGGCAAGCGGAGCAGTCCTGTCTGATTTAAATAGTTCCATTCCCTCAACCAGGGTCTCCCCCGGTCCTCAGACGCAGAATGCGACAACCTGAAAAAGCTATGACAGATAGATATTATTGAGGCAGTTGGATGGTATCAAGAAATGTCTTGAAATATATTATATGATTCCCGCGTGAATTCCTTCGTGAAAACAGCAATTTTCCATATATCATTATACGAAGGAATTTATTGCGAGGCCGCGAAATCTGATTTTTTTCTTTATAATAATCCATGCCGATGAACTTTTGCCCGTCAATTATACTGTCAATAAAGGTTGCACAACTGCAAATTTTTAATACCCACCTTGCCGTGTGGATGTAAACTTGAATCCCTGTTAATACAGGTGGGTGTCTTGCAAACAAGATCAGGCATAATCCCCGTGTGAACAGGGCGCACAACACTTGGTAAGCTCTGACTCCCTAATTCTCGAATGTCGGAAAAAGTTTCCATTCCTATCACAAACAAGGTAGGCAACCTTGTTTAATTTTTATTTATAACAGATTAGCCATACATTTATCAAGTAAACCCTTGCTGATCAAGAGACGGACATTACTGTATAAGCCCATAATTTTTAAGAATAATTTTTAATTTTTCCTTGTTGTCAGCAGCCATTGTACAGAGGGGGAGTCTCATCTCTTCCTCTATCTTTCCCATGAGGCTCAGGGCAGTCTTTACTGATATGGGATTTGTCTCAATAAACATGCCTTTATTCAACGGCTCAAGCTTGTAGTGTAACCTGCGAGCTTCTTTAATATTCCCTTCATTT
>CALZJD010000250.1 GCA_945787795.1 Thermodesulfovibrionia bacterium
TTAGGTTATCTGGACGATGCTTCAGTCATCGCATGGATTATAGCGTCAATCAAGAAAGATCTGGATCAGTTCAAAGAATGGGAGACACAAGCTACTTAGTTCCACTAACCTTTATGAGAGCTAATGTCTAGGGTCAAATCTTTTATCGTGACAGTTTGTAATAAATTATTTCCACTTGAAATCTTCAATGATATAATAATATTGAAGAGTGTAGATTCTAGTCTAAAAGCATTAATCATCCGATCATAATCTTAAGCTCAGCTTATGTTGTCATTTGCTCGGACACTGTCTGATTCATTGCTCTTCTTTTTTAAGCTTTTTTGCATTGTAACAAAGATTCCCAGAATGATTACTCCGAATCCCAGCATCAATAGGCTTTGCCCCGACCATTCCTTCAAGATTTGATAGAAGATTAGTTTATCACGTGCTTGCGATAGCTCTTTCTGAAAGGTTTCATCTCCGAAATTATTAATTTCATCAGATTGTTTATTAAGAGAATAAACATCAAATTGACCTATGTCAGCCACTAATATCATCTCGTTATGGTGTATCATATCAACAGGTATAGCTTTATTAGGCAAACTGATTCGATTTATTTGTTTCCCTTCATAATCAAAAACTATAATGCCTCCGGTATTTACATATGGATCGCTGGCTGCTATCCACACATTATCATTACTTCCCCATGCAAGTGCAAGCGGTCTCGTATGCAAGAAAAAATCTTTCATCTTTCTTTGTGTCTTATTCGATTCATCCATCGAGGCTGTTAACTCCTCCAAATCGGATTTCATTTTACGGAGATCGTTCCCGCCTAATAAGTTCTGTGTCATTTTAACGAGATCTTTCTTATTCAATAAGGTCTCTGTCATTTCTTTTATGCCGGTATCTAAGGAAGCCAACTTTATGGAACTGCCGGTTTCTACTAATGTGTCATTCTTCACCTCAAACGAGTTTATACGATTGTGCAAGGTGTTGCTTAGCCATAGTAATCCTTTCTTATCAAAGGCCATATCGTTCGGGTAATCTATATTTGCTGCATGGTCTACTGTATTCATGTAGTTGCCCTGCATATCCTGCACTAACAAACGATGGTTATTCGTATCGGCTACATAAAGCAGATTATTTTTCTCGTCAGCAATAAACTTAAAATTATCATTTATTTCATATCCATTAGCAGGGCCTATCTTGTTGCAGGACATGTTATCAATATCGCATCGTAATATAACTCCTTTATCATGATCTCCGATAAGTATGCTGTTGTCCTTTAAAAGTTCGATGTCAGTAGGCGCATGATAAATGCCCATGTCAGAAAGATCTACACGCTGATGTATGTGCTCATCAGGAGTAAGCAAATACAGTTTATTATTGAAATGTATGCATGTATAATTTGCATTGATCGCTATGTTATCTGGAGGATATACATTCCTGGCATGATACAAGGCATATAAGCGAAGACATACAGATGATATTAATAGAACAATCATTACTACAGCAATTATATTCTGAACAAGGCTTCCTTCGAGAACAGGTTTCTTTACAGGTTCAGAAGCAGATGGTAAAGACAAACGCATCTGCTTTTCTGTAATGTTGATGCCTGACTGTTCACTTTCACTTGCAGTGAGGTGTCTGTACAAAACGCCATGTGCCACAAAAATAAGGGGGACAGTCCAGATATCTCCAATCAAAAAGAAATGACCAACAATATTTATACAGAACAAAAAAAGATGGACAACCGCTATCTTGAACCAGTACCTGATAAAAATTATAATAGCGGTGTAAATAGCATCAAAAGGCTTCATCCCTTTTTCAATAACCAGCGGAGAAGCAAAAGCAAAGAGGGGTATCAGGAGTAAGCTGCTCAGTTGCGCAATAAAGTGGTCAATTCCTCCATAGAGTAGCAAAGCAAATAGAATATATGAGGTGACCGAAAAAATTACTGATAACGTGAGTACTGTCTTTGTGTAATAATCAAATGCCATTGAGAAGCTGATTGGCTGGTTTACTGCACGACGTATACCTAATATAATAACTCCGGCTAGAAGCGGATATGCAAATACATTAAATGCATACTGTAGGGAATAGATGATATAGAGGTTTCTTCCCCACTCACCAAGAAAGAATCTCAGACCGTAGGCAAGCATTACTATTAGAAAAGAAATAATCCCTGCAACAATGGCAGCACCCAGGATACTCCCCTTAACACCATGGATCCTCATCCATGATTCTGCCAGTATTTCTCTTAAAGAAATACCGAAACAGGTGAATTTGTCCGTTTCTTCCCTCATGTTTTCAGATGTTGTCATTTGTGTAAATAATCCTTCAAAAGCAAAAAGCAGTTACGCTGTGATCCTCCTAAGAGACTTGGCCCTAACAATATTAACGGCTTATTCGTTTTCTGTCTTTACCGTCAAATGGATAATTGAGTCTGACGCCCATGATGATTAAATTAACAACATATCCTGACATTCCACGAATGACTGGAATCAGATTCATTTTGATTTTGTTTTGGTTAAAAAATGTATTTAATTTCTTTGATATTTTAGGAGGGTGGTGTCAGAGAGGGTGGTGTCAGGGCTCCATTCTTCACAAGTGGGCGGTGCTCGTCTACACATTCCACAAAAATGACCCAGCACACCGCCCATGAAAGCCCCCCACTAGGGTAAAATACACCTGTTGCAAATAACCTCAACATTCAAAAGCACATACATGTATCTCCCCACAACTAAAAAAGAGCTGCAAACACTGGGCTGGGATAAAGCGGATATCATTATCTTAACGGGTGACACTTATATCGACAGTCCATTCAACGGTGCAGCAGTGGTCGGTAAATATCTTCGGAAGCATGGTTTCAGGGTCGCTATTATAGCCCAGCCGGAAGTTGGTTCGGACAGGGACATTACCCGTCTTGGCGAACCTGCCCTTTTCTGGGGAGTAACAGGCGGCAGTGTTGACTCCATGGTGGCCAACTATACGGCATCCAAAAAATGGAGAAAGCAGGACGACTACACCCCGGGCCTTGAGAACAACCGGCGCCCTGACCGTGCAGTCATTGCCTATTCAAACCTGATACGCAGGTATTACAAGGGTACCCGCCCCATAGTCCTTGGCGGTATCGAGGCCAGCCTGAGGCGCATTGCGCATTACGACTTCTGGTCAAACAAGATAAGAAAGTCGATCCTTTTTGATGCAAAGGCCGAGT
>CALZJD010000251.1 GCA_945787795.1 Thermodesulfovibrionia bacterium
TTATTCCGAAACTGCAGACGCAGGGAACGAGCCAACCTTTAAAGAAGATTTTTCTACTAAACGACTTTCGATATTCAGGTGGGGCGTTCCGGACTTTACTCTCTACAATTTTAAATCAGATCCTGAAATGATATCCAATAATAACGGTCTTAACTACTTAAAACTTGGAAAATCTGAAACTGATATATATCCTTCAGGTTTTATTTATACAAAAGACCATTTTTCTCATGGTTCATATGCTGTGCGTATGAAGGTGTCAGATGTGCCCGGAGCTGTCGCCAGTTTTTTTACATGCTCGGAAATCGCAAAAGTGTTTTCTGACGGCACGCATGATGAAATTGATTTTGAGTTTATTACAGCCAAACCTGACTCTGTGCTTATGACCACATGGTATCTGTCTACAGGAATGGAGGGAAGTCAGCTGACGCCGGCCCATAACTCATTTATGTGGACAGACCCTTCATTTGATATCCGGAAATGGCATGTGTACCGTTTTGACTGGTATCAGGATAAGGTGGACTTCCAATGGGATGAAGTACAATTTCCCCCCAAAGATGAAGTGTTACAAATTACTGACTGGGTTGAGGTGAAGGAGTTTACGCATGATAATCAGATTCATAACTAGTTCACTCTGTAATGTTATACGAGCAGAGCAGGATGGAGGCATATGATGAATCGCATTATAGTCATGGCGGTTTTATTTCTTGGACTAACATCAGCATATAGTATGGCCCAGATAGGTCATGGTATGATGCGGGGTGGCCACATGACTGAAGAAGACGGCCACATGATGGATGAAAAAGGAATGATGGGTGATAAGGAACACAAACAGCTGCATGACATTTTCACACGACAACAGAAGACGTCTGATGAAATGTCATTGCATCACCGCCAGATGATGAATGGAATGATGGGAGCCACTCAGGACCTGGCAATTATGATGAGACAGCTGTCCGTAATGATGGGTAATGTTACTGGGATGGAGAGTAAAGCCAGTGATCAGGACATGCAGAAAATGTCAGAAATGATGAATGATATGGCTATGGAGATGAACAGGATATCGGGCATGATGGGTAAAGGTACAGCCACACCTGAAGAAGTAAAAGCCATGCAGGATAGAATGCTTAAGATGCAGGACCAGATGCAGGAGTTAAGGAGATAGTTAATTAGAGTCTGTGTATAAAGTCAAACTTTAAGCCGTCATTCCCGCAGTCCTTAGGCGGGAATCTAGTGTATTTAATGAGCTCTGGATGCCCGACTACAGACTTCGGGCATGACAAAATAAAAACAACAGTTTATACACAGACACTAATTAACATACTCCTGAATCTGATGTTTTCAGCTTTTGTCTATATTGTGATTATACATCGCTCAGTTTGTATAATATGAATTATCATGAAATCTGAAAAGATATTTTCTCATAATAGTGTTCCCCCCATTTTTAAATATGACGCAGAACTCAGGGAACAACACCCTGTAATTGCCGGCATTGATGAAGCAGGCAGGGGCCCGCTTGCAGGCCCTGTAGTAGCTGCTGCAGTTATCCTTCCATCGGGTTATATTATGCCCGGCATCAGGGACTCCAAAAAGACAACTAAAAACGAACGGAAGGACCTGTTCTGGAGTATTGTTCATAATGCGGAATCAGTTGGTGTCGGCATTGTAGGGCCGGAAGTTATTGATGAGATCAATATTCTGGAATCGACAAAACGTGCCATGAAAATTGCGGTAGAGGATTTAACACTGACACCGGATATTCTCCTGATTGATGCAGTAAAACTTACATCAGTTGAGATTAAGCAGCAGTCAATGTTTAAAGGTGAGTCTGTGAGCGCTTCCATAGCAGCAGCATCGATAATTGCAAAGGTGGTAAGAGACGATATCATGATGGACTATCATGAGAAATATCCTGTTTACAGGTTCAAAAAACACAAAGGATATTCCACAAAGTTGCATATGGAGTTAATCGAAACGCATGGGCCATGTCCTATTCACAGGATGAGTTTTAATAAAGTGAAAGATGTGAAGCTGCCGTTTGGGGATTAACCCTTATATTGCATGAAGGCGGCCGAGCTTAGCATTTTGCATCAAACCTGACATTAATAAATTTGTAAAGGAGTACATTATGGAACTCGGTGCATTTTCAATCAGTTTGGCTGTGAAGGATATCAAGGCTTCAAAGGCTTTTTACGAGAAGCTCGGTTTCAAGGTTTTCGGCGGAGATATTTCGCAGAACTGGCTGATCCTGAAGAACGGAGAGCACGCGATCGGTCTTTTCCAGGGGATGTTTGAGAAGAATACGTTAACCTTCAACCCCGGCTGGGACAGCAATGCGAGGAAGCTGGATGCGTTCACTGATGTGCGCGAACTACAGCACCTTTTAAAGGCTCAAGGGCTGGAGTTAATAAGCGAGGCAGACGAGAGTACGGCGGGCCCTGCAAGTTTTGTTGTGATGGACCCGGACGGCAACCCCATCCTCGTTGATCAGCACGTCTGATCTGTCGGGCGAGACCTGGGCGAAGAGGCGGGTTGCATGGGGTATGTCAGGAGGTCAGTAGCTCCGCCCAACAATGACATGAACCCGACTTGCTCCTCGCTGCGCTTGTCGCAGGCAGGGTATGCCCCGCGATATATTTCGAAACAACTGAGAAACGATAGGGTTCCTGGCGAACTGCTTAATAAAATCTTGACTTGTTTTAATTATAGAGTATACTTCTCATTAAGAAGACATCTATTAATTTTATTAACAGAATAATAATGATAAGGAGAATATCATGGGAAGAAAGTACATTGATTGCCGGGATTACAAAGGAGATGTTAAGTGCAGTGTTGCTATATCCGCAGATACAGATGAGGAACTTTTAGACGCAGTTGTGCAGCATGGACACAAAATCCACGGATATGAAGATACACCAGAATTCCGGGAAAAAATGAAGAAGGAGTTCAAGGAAGGAACACCCGCAGCATAGTTCCGAATCTTCGACATACAGTTTCAGTCAGTGGAGTCAGGCCTGAACCCAGAGAGATTGATTCATATTTATTAAGACGGTAATATATAAAAATGGGGCTCTGCCCCAAACCCCGGTTCATTCTTTTTTACGCTAAAAAAGAACGGAATCAAGAAAAGGCGCCCCACGTGATTGCTTAATTTACGAGATATTGCGGAAGAGATTCATTTCAAAAAGGGGAAATTATTGTATCTGAAAAAGATACGTATAGTCTATATGATGGAATTACAGGATACACATTTAAGAGTGATACTGGATTATAACTTGTGTTTGATGTTACTGATACAGAAAATAGTGAAAAAATGACAGAAGTACTAAAAGAAATTGAAAACGGATAACAAATCGCTTCAGGCAATCGTAAACGCTGAGCGTTCCCTATGCCTGAGCCCAGGCTTTAGCTGTACAAATCCAAACCTGAAAGGAAAATAGAAATGAGTAAAGAGAGCAAGTGCCCGGTAACGGGCGGATCAAGCAAACAGGCAACAGGCAGAGGCACGTCGAACCGGCACTGGTGGCCGAACCAG
>CALZJD010000252.1 GCA_945787795.1 Thermodesulfovibrionia bacterium
CTTCACATGTGATCCGTAGAGGACTTCCCTGGCCTTTTTTATGAAGGCCGGATATACGCACACGGAATAAAATCCGTATTGCATGGCCTCCTTACAAAGCTTTACCATGTCCTCATCCCGGGCATCAGGCACAAGCAGCGTGTGATCAATAATTTTGGATATGTTCACTATTTATTATATGCCTCAATATACTCTGAGACCTTCTCCCTGTATCTATTATGAATCATGGCAGTAAGTCTTCCTGCCTTTCCCCTGATTCTCACTGAATCAACACTGGTCACCGGCATTACTTCCATTGACGTGTTGGTTATAAAAACTTCCCTTGCATGATACATATCGTTGCGCCGGAAACATCCCTCCCGGCTTTTCAATCCCAGTTCCCCTGCTATGTCTAAAATCATTCCTCTCGTGATCCCTTCAAGAATTCCTACCTTAATTGCCGGCGTACAAAGAATGCCTTTTTTATTAACAAAAAAAACATTGCTGATTGTTCCTTCTGCCAGATAACCCTGGTAATTCAGCATCAGGGCCTCATAAGACTTGCTGTTTTTTGCCTCAATTTTTGCCAGCACATTATTTAAAAAATTCAATGACTTGATCCTGGGGTCAAGGGCAGGCCCGTAATTGCGCCTTGTATTAACAATAGAGACCTTCACTCCCTTTGAGTAATATGCTGCCGGATAATGACGGAACCTGTTTGAGATAATGACAAAAGTCGGTTTTGGGCACAGTGAAGGGTCCAGACCCAGCGGGCCGGGTCCTCTTGAAATGGTAATTCTGACAACCGCTTCTTTCTGTCTGTTGGCAGCGATAGTTTCATTAACTGCTTTTGTGATCTCATCCGGTTTTTTTGGGATTGTCAATCCGATCATTTCAGCAGACCGGTAAAGTCTGGCGATATGCTCATCCATTTTAAAAATTATTCCTTTATATACCCTTAATGTCTCATAAATGCCGTCACCGTATAAAAATCCATGATCAAAGACAGAGATAAGGGCTTTTTTCTTGGGAACAAGTTTATTATTAAGAAAAATCATCAATTCAGTTTATCACGGCAGCAAGGCATTTTTCATCTTGACCGGTCATATCTGACAACCCTCATAATGCATTAACTGGGTCAAAATCCTACAGATCTGGTCTTATTGAAAAAAAATCCAATAATTTCTACAATACTTGAATTCAAACCGTTATAGTTCCTAAGGAGGAAACATGGATAAATGGAAATGTACTGTATGCGGATATATATATGATCCTGTTGCCGGAGACCCTGACAGCGGTGTTCCCGAAAATACACCCTTTGAGAAACTGCCGGACGACTGGGCCTGTCCAATTTGCGGGGCCACTAAAGACCAGTTCGAAAAAGTGGCATAGAAACCTTTAACACGCACATCTACAGTGAGACAGCATGTAGGGGCAATTCATGAATTGCCCCTACTCTATATTAAAGACGGCCTCTTCTTTCACTCCGGGCAGATACTGACCCACGGGAACCAGTTTTTTTCCATCTTGTACACAACCGATGATTATTGTCCACAACTGGTTCAGCTCGGTCTTTTCTCTGTCATTTTCCGGTATCATCTTAAGCAGACTGCCCTCAAGTTCAATTTTCATAAATTTTATCCTCCTGTTTATCTGAAATTATATCAAAAAATATATTATTTAATTTTTATCCTTAAACTCTCGTTCTGCCTCCTCTAACAGGCGCTCTGAAATCTTCATATATTTTGATGAAAAGTGCAAGGCCTCAAATCGGCGAACACCAGCCTCACGCGCTATTATACCTGCCTCTTTTGCGGTCAGATGATACCTTTCACAGGCCCTGTCCCTGTCTTCGTCCAGAAAAAAGGTTTCAATATAAAGAACATCAGACCCTCTTACAAGACTGATTATTTTATCCATATTGTCTTTGTTTCCGACAGCATCAACAACATACGATATTTTCTGCCCCCGTGTTATACGTGCCACGTCATGCACATCAGGGTATGCGTACACCTCTTTCTCTATGGAGAACTTGCTGTTGGTCCTTTTTTCCCTTATGGCCCTTTTGAGATCTCCCAGCCAGGGACCTACAGGCAGATTCATATTAACAAGTCTGGATTTATCAATATTAATATGAAAGTCCTCCTCAAGGCTGAACGCCAGACAGGGAATCTGGTGATCCAGTACGGTGGACATAACAGAGAAAAAAGACTCTTTCAGCAAAATCCCATTGAATGGCTCAGAACCGCGGTTCATGCATCTAAATGAGTTTGCAGCTGAAAAAACCGCCTTCCTTATTACCGGTCCGTCTACTTCTGAAACATGTATCTCCAGGGGATAATCTTCAATAATGTTCCATGTATAACTTCTCAGCTTGCCCTCTACACAATCGATAAATCCTCTTGGTCCGTACAGCCTTAATGGTGTCTCTTTTCTCAGACTGATGCGCAGGATTGTGTCAAATCCTATAAAATGATCTACATGGGTATGGGAAACAAAAATATCCGATATTTTCAGTATATCTCTGGGTGTTAGGCTGGTGGTAAATCCCAGGTCAAACATGAGTGCCCTGCCTTCCCTGATAAGTCTGACATAAAGTCCCGGATCATCAAACGGGCCATTTAACTGCCTTATATGGAAAGAGCATTTCATGAAAAAATTATAGCCTAATAAATGATATAATATTTACAAAATTTCATTATTACATATTAAGGAGATGGGGGAATTAAATTATTTTTCTATATAATGCCAAAATCTTAATGGCTTCCGTCCAGAGTTTATTTAACTTAAATTTTATTACGTGGAGGATTACATGCCTGAACTCAGGAAAGATCCCATTTCCGGCAGATGGGTAATTATATCAATTGAAAGAGGGAAAAGCGTATTTCACCAAAAAAAGGTGGGTTCTGTGCTTTTTGTGAAGGGAATGAACATACTACTCCACCAGAAATTCTTGCTTTCAGACCAAACAAAGATGCACCTGATACCCCCGGCTGGAGTCTCAGAGTGGTACCCAACAAGTTTCCTGCACTGCATGTAGAGGGCAAAGAAAACAGGGTTGGTGAGGGCATATATGACAGGATGAACGGTGTAGGCGCCCATGAAGTTTTCATCGAAAACCCTGACCACAATCTTACCCTGTCGTCATTACCGCTGAAGTCCGTTGAAGACACACTCTGGGCATTTCATCAGAGAATGACAGACCTGAAACAGGATAACCGCTTTAAATATGTTCTGATATTTAAAAACGAAGGGGATGAAGCCGGAGCATCCCTTGAGCACAGCCATTCCCAGCTTATTGCCCTGCCCATTATCCCTCACCTTGTACAGGAAGAAATCGATCAGTCCAGGGAATATTACGGATACAAGGAAAGGTGTATATTCTGCGACATAATTCATCAGGAAACATCTGATAAAAACAGAATAATATCTGAAAATGACGAGTTTGTTTCCCTCGCGCCCTTTGCACCCAGGTCTCCATTTGAGACCATGATTCTCCCTAAAAAGCACGAGTCCAGCTTTTTGTTAAACAATCATTTCAAGCTGCTTGCTGAAATATTACAAAAAACACTTAAGCAGATAGACAGGGTCCTTGCGATGCCTCCTTATAACCTGATGGTCCACACATCTCCTTTTCATGATGAGACAAATAATTATTACCACTGGCATATCGAGATCATTCCAAAACTGACAAAAATAGCTGGATTTGAGTGGGGGTCTGGTTTTTATATCAATCCAACCCCTCCTGAGGAGGCAGCTAAATTTATGAGAGAAGCAGTGATCTGAGATCTACATGTATTCAATGAAGAATGGTATAAACCGGAATGATACGGAACAATGGATGGATTAATCAGATCATTACGCAAAACAGGTCATTTCCCCTGTTAATACTATGGCAGAAACTACAGAAAACAGACACCACATAAACAAGGCCTCAGAGTCAGAGGTCTTGATCAAGGTTGCGCAGACCGCCAGCTCTGCCCTTGAATTACGGGAGATACTTGACACCATAACACTTATCATTGCCAACACACTTGGAAAAGATATCTGTTCTATCTGTATCTTTAAACCGGACAAAAAAGTTATTTGTATCCAGGCGTCAAGTAATGTGGAAAAGGAATCGATTAATGTTTTTTGTCTCATTGACAGAGATGAAATAATAAAAAGGATGTTCAACAATCTCAAGCCTGTTGCAGTGAATGACCTTAGAGAATCGTCTGATATAAAGGAAGCTTTCAGCCCGGCAGCAAATGACATGCTTTCCATGGTTGCCGTGCCCGTTATTCGTGACAATGCAGCCATAGGGATCTTAATGGTACAGAGCAGAGATCCTTATATCTACGGTCAGGATGAAATTGACCTGTTGACCATAATTTCACATAACATCAGCTCTGCCATTCAAAATGCCGAACTGTACAGAAATGTTAAAAGCCAGCTTGATGAATTAAGAGTTATACATGAAATCGGACAGGCAGTCACATCCATACTGAATATTGATGAACTTCTTCCTTATATTTGTGAAGAAGTGTCAAAGGTTTTCAATGTTACCGGCTGCATACTGAGACTTATGGAAGGTGAACACCTCAAGGTGAAAGCCTCTTACGGATTACCCGAGGGCATCAGTCAGGATCTGACCCTTGCTATAGGTGAAGGAATAGCCGGACAGGTGGCCCTCACAGGAAAAACTCTCCTGATAGACAAAAGTACAGCAACACATGAGCATCTGCATGTGCCGGGCATTGATGCCACATCTGTCATGTGTGCTCCTCTTGCAATAGGAGAAAAAATAATCGGGACCATCACCCTTTATGACAAAAAAGATGAATGGGGAGTGACCACATTTACAGAAGGCGATCTTAATTCACTGATAACATTTGCATCTACTTCTTCGATAGCAATAGAAAATGCACGCCTCTACAATACCGAAATAGAAAAGGAAAAAGAAGTAACCCAGACAAAAGACTATCTTAAGAGCCTCATTGACTATTCAGCGGATGCCATAATAACGTCTGATACCGAAGGCAGGATTACTTCATGGAACAAAGGGGCGGAAAATATTTACGGATTTACAGGAGAAGAAGTAATCGGAGAATTTCTCCCCATGATTCCGGCATTTCTCATAGAAGAGGAAAGGGTCTTTATAGATAAAATTCGCCAGAAAGAGACGTTGAGAAACATGGAGACTATCAGGCAGACGAGAAATGGGAGACTTATTGAGGTAAGCCTGACCCTTTCACCAATTATAGATGCTTCCGGAAATGTGAGTGGCATCAGCGGCATATCAAGAGATATATCGGAAAAGAAGATGGTTGAAAAAGAGCTGATCCGGAAAAACCAGGAACTGTCGAGATTATTTTTCATCAATTCAGTAGTAAGGAGCACCCTTGAACTGGACAAACTGCTCCAGATGGTCCTTACCGTAGTCACCATGGGTGACGGCCTTGGATTTAACAGGGCCATCCTCTTTCTTGTAGATAAGGCGGAAAACCAGTTAAAAGGCAAGATGGGCGTTGGGCCGGCAAGCCCTGAAGAAGCAAAAAACATATGGCTCTCGATGGAAGGAAAGAGTCTGGGCACCATTATTGAGGAAATTGAAAAAGGTCCTGTCTCCATGGACACCCATCTTGACCGCTTAAGTCAAAGTTTAAACATACGTCTTGATGGTGATGATATACTCTGCCGCTGCGTGAATGAAAAAAAGCCATTTAACATTCATAACGCAAAAATGGACCCGTCCGTGTCCCCCTACCTCATTCAGATGCTCGGTGCCGACTCTTTCGGTATCGTCCCCCTGATTTCTAGAGATAAGGTTATCGGTCTTATCTGGGTCGACAACCTTTTTACCGGAAGACCGATCAAGGACGAGGACCTGCAGTTTCTCATGGGATTTTCCAGCCATATAGCATCGGCCATTGAAAATGCCAGGCTCTTTGAAAATGTCTCTATCATGAACAGACAATTAAACGTGTTAATCAGGCGGTAATTAATAAAATAGGAAAACCTGAAGAAGAGATTATAGGAAGAAAATGTTATGAAATATTTCATGGTAAAGACCATCCGTGGGAGGCCTGTCCGCACCATAAATCCATGGTAACAAAGAGGTCCCATGTAGGTGAGATCGAGGACCCCCATCTTGGAGGCACCTTTGTTGTATCCAACTCACCGATCTTTGATTCATCCGGAAACTTTGTCGGAACGGTCCATATATCCCGTGAAATAACAGAACTCCGCAACCTCAGGGAAAGGGTCATACACTCAGAACGGATGGCCGCACTGGGAGAACTGGCCGCAAGAGTGGCGCATGAAATTCGGAACCCTCTCATCTCGATTGGAGGGTTTGCCCGTCGACTCGAGAAAAAACTATCAGGAGATATTCAGGAGTACGCAAAGATTATTGTTAATGAGGTAAGCAGGCTTGAGAATATTCTCAAGGAAATCCTCGGTTTTGTAAAGACCGCGCGGATTAACAAGTGCAGAGTGGATATTAATGAACTTATGAACGAAATTGCTGATTTCATAGTGCCGACAATGGACGAAAAGGACAATGCCATCCTCAGAGAATTTTCTGATGATACGCTTATCGCTGTAATTGATCCGGATAAAATCAAGGAAGCCATCATAAACATTTTCACCAATGCTGCCCATGCAACAGAACATGGTACACTTACAGTAAGGACATGGCAGGAACATGATGAAGCAGTAATTGAACTTGTGGATACAGGACACGGGATAAAGGAGGAAGACCTTAAGAATATATTTAATCCTTTCTTTACAACAAAATCTCAGGGAACAGGTCTGGGGCTGGCAGTGACTCATAATATTGTTCAGGAACATAATGGAAAAATTAAAGTGGACAGCACATGGGGCAGGGGAACAGCTTTCAGAATTTATCTTCCCCTGGATACTCCCTGACCAGAAGGTTTAACATGAATGCAATTAACGGTAATACAACTTTATATTTTATGATTCAGAGAAAGGAGATGCAACGATGAAGCTTCTAATAGTTGACGATGATACTAATATCCAAAGACTTTACAAGGAGGAGCTGGAAGAGGAGGGATATGACATTGTCATTGCCAGCACGGGTAAGGACGCCCTTGAAATGTTTGAAAATGAAAATCCTGATATTGTTACCCTGGACATTTTGATGCCTGATATAGACGGCATAAGCCTTTTAAGGAAAATGAAAGAAAAGCGGCCGGACATCCCGATCATCATGTCCACAGCTTATGATTACAGGGACGATTTTGCTGTCTGGGCATCTGAAGCCTACATAGTCAAATCATCCGACCTTGGGGAACTTAAAAAGACAATTAAAAAGCTTATAAGCCAGTAACTCACTCATATATTCTGATAATTGATCATCGCATTTTGAATGAATGAAATTGGAAAGGCAATAAGCCCAGATTGTTAATATGTAAGCGTTTAATGCAACGTTTTTTGTTTTTCTTCCGCAGGTAACAGAGACCTTCACAGGTTTACAAATCCAATCATAATTAGGTAATATTCATAGGTAAAATAGCTTCTCAGGCATTAACATTTCATGTTCTGGCCTGTGAATTTCAAATAAAAATATATTTAGGAGAGGTGGCCGAGCGGCTGAAGGCAACCGCCTGCTAAGCGGTTAACCTGGGAAACCGGGTTCCAGGGTTCGAATCCCTGCCTCTCCGCCATCGAATGATACATATTTGATAAAGAATTCCATTATAATGTTATCATCTAAACTATAAATCATAATATTTATCAGGAGGACAGGTTATGAAAAAAGCATTATTAATTGTTATCAGCCTTATGTTAATATTTTCTCTCTGGGCATGCCAGAACCAGGAAGAACAGGTTGTCTCTGAAAGCCCGCAACCCAAAGGTCCTATTATTGACACACCTGCCACAGGAATTGGGCATGGAGGAGACGGACCAAAAACTGTATTTAAAATTGTTGTCCCGCCTGAAGTTGCAGATAAATGGACCGCAGTGGTAATAGTTGTTGATGATAAACAGGCTAACAAACAGGATGAATATACGGTGAATATAGGTGATGACCTGATTATTCCGGATTCAGATCTGTCTGTCAAAGTCGGTCCTTTCTTACCTGATTTTATAATGAGTGCCGATACTATTACTTCTACAACGTCAGATCCTAATAATCCGGCGGTGGGAATAGCAGTAATGCAGAACGGCAATAAAGTATTCCCTCCCTCTGGAGAGTGGGGCTGGTTATATGCAAAATTCCCAACCATACATTCTTTTCAGCATGATCGTTTTAGCCTGACGCTGAAGGCAGGACTCTTTAAAGAGGCCCAGGAAGGAGCACCGCACTAAAAACGTGCGCCCATAGCTCAATTGGATAGAGTGCCTGACTACGGATCAGGAGGTTGGGGGTTCGACTCCTCCTGGGCGCGCCATATTATTTAATACGTTACGTACTGCAATCACTAAGACCGTGTATAACTGTCCTTTTGGTTTAGCTGTTTAAGCCGCTTATAAATCATCCTCCTTTTTTTCACAAATTAATATTGATTGATTCCAGAGGGGTACGGACTTTGCAGTACCTGATCTGGGCCGGTCAATACGTTTAACTAATTCAATGCTTATGAAATTTAATAGGTACGATGATAGTCCAGAGATATTAAATACTCAACTCACACTAATACAGATATAAAACTGTGACATGCTACATGTATACGTGACACATTATTGTGAAATGGCACATATCATTAATTAAGAAAATTTCCTGCCATACTTCTGCCAGCCCTTAACTGCTTAATTTTAAACAATATAATAATTCTCTCTTTTTAATACTTACTGGCATATTTCTTGTTATATAAAAAGTAGTTTTCAGGGAGAAACTACATATAAAGGAGAAATCAGATGACAGTTATGCAAAGAGTACTTAGAAACAATTCAGAGTATATGGATCTGCCGAATTTCCGTACCAATACGCTTTTGTCAAGTAAGGTACTGAAAAAAGTTTTATATGCTCAATGTCTCTTTCATTATATCTAACCTTTTTAAGGTAAGATAACAAGCCATTTAATAACTGTAATAAGAAATATCAAAGGATCAATACGTATATTCATAATAATTTTTCATAAGCAAACATCATTAAGCACAAAAAAGGCTGGGTTATCCCGGCCTTTTTTATTGAATCTTGTGCTATCCTGAAATACGTTGAAATAGTCCCTGAATTAATTATCTTGTTTATTTTGATTGACGGTTATTTATATATCCTCACATATTATAGTATGTTAGAATTGAACTGAAGTCATGACTAACGGAATAAAAAAAATATCTAATTTCTTAAACCATAGCGTATGGGAAATTGATACCTCTCTTCTGGGCAAATTTAAATCCTTTATCGTTAAAACTATAAGACTGCTCTATGTAGCCAGCCGGGAGTTTGCAGAGGGCCAATTGACATTAAGGGCAATGAGTCTCGTTTATACAACATTACTCTCAATTGTTCCTGTGATTGCCATAAGTTTTTCTGTGCTTAAGGCATTTGGAATTCATAATGAGGTAATACAGCCATTTCTGCTCAGGTTTCTTGCACCTCTTGGAGATAAGGGAACTGACATAACATCCCAGATCATTGGATTTGTTGAAAACATGAAAGTGGGAGTGCTTGGTTCCATT
>CALZJD010000253.1 GCA_945787795.1 Thermodesulfovibrionia bacterium
CTGCCTCTTCAGCAATTCCCGCAGCAATTCCAGCGGCTTCTTCATCATGTTTCTCATCAGCTATTTCCTCCACAGGTGTTTCATCAGGAACATCAATAACTGGCTCTTGCTCTTCCGGTGTCTCTGTCATTTCCCTTTTGGAGTCAACAATACTCTGACGTCCGGCTGCCTCTTCAGCAATCCCCGCAGCTTCTTCATCATGTTTCTCCTCAGCTATCTCTTCCAAGGGTGTTTCATCAGGAATATCAATAATTGCCTCTTGCTCTTCCGGTGTCTCTGTCATTTCCCTTTGGGAGTCAACAATACTCTGACGTCCAGCGGCCTCTTCAGCAATTCCAGCGGCTTCTTCATCATGTTTCTCCTCAGCTATCTCTTCCAAGGGTGTTTCATCAGGAATATCAATAATTGCCTCTTGCACTTCCGGTGTCTCTGTCATTTCCCTTTGGGAGTCAACAATACTCTGACGTCCAGCGGCCTCTTCAGCAGTCCCTGCACCGATTTCAGCTTCTTCATCATGCAGCTCATCAGCTATCTCCTCTAGCGGAGTTTCAACAGGTTTGCCAAAAATCACGTCCAGGGGAGGTTTAACAGGAGCTTCATTTTCTCCTTTAACAGTAATGAGTCCTATGGTCAGAAGTGAGATTATAGTTTTAAGTGTTTCAAAATTTCTGGTATGAGAAAGGGATAATAAGGTTTTTAGAGAATTCATACCGTTCACATGAGAAAGGAGCTTTTTATCAGCATAATCAAGGGTTAAAGACCGAAACAGGGGGGTCGGATTCTGAGAAAGATTAAATACTGTGTCTAACGATGGACACATCTTATCCACCATGGGAAAACTGTTAATTCTCTTAATGCCCTTGTATATGAGATTTGCTGTACTGATTCTGAGTTTTATTGGTTCATCCTTTGGGACCCCCCCTTCTTTAAAGACAAATTTCCCTTCATCTATATTAAAGAGGCCAATAATAATCTCTTCCATCTGATGCTGGACTGACGGGGCAAGATCGCCCGCTTTCAAATATCCAAGATCAATGAGAATTTGACCCAGGCGCTTTCCTGTTTTTTTTACCAGGTAAGAGGCCTGATTATATTCTTCAAGAGTGATTTTGCCCTGTGTTAACAGAGACTCTCCCAGACGGTCATTTGTATTTGAAGACACGGCAAAGATCTTTACTCCCTTATCTATAAAAATCTTTTTTACTGTCGAACCTACAATTATCTCGAGAGTCCCTGTTTTTCTACTCTTGCCGAGACCTGAAAGAATATCAACCAGCCTGTAATGTTTAAGATTGCCCTTAAGATTGCCGAGCCTTCTGAATCCGGCTCTGAGATGATAACCAAATTCCTCAGTCCATGCCACTTCTGCCCCGAACTCAAGTTCACAGTCTAAAATTCTTATATCAACCTCGGCACCCTGTACGAGTTGCGGGATTTTTTTAATTAATACACCGACCCCGTCAGAGTAATCAACAACTTTTCCTTTATGGATCACGGTGTCTATTATTACTTCACATAATGAATCTTTTGTGTACCGTGTGAAATGTCTTTTATCTTGTTCTCTCATAATCCCTTCAGTATTAATGGCTTTCATTCAACTTCGCATTATTTATCGGCATTTATATGCAATATGTTTAGCCAGGTAAAGGATCAAGGAGATCATAACATCATCACATAAGCATCTCAGCATGCAATATACGGGTAAAAACAGCAGTAGAATCTTTGTCTTTTCAATACAGATTGCTCATGGAATGCAGTGGCCCGGATATTTATTGTGGACATGATATAGAGATATAACAGGCACATCATTGATGACATCTTCAGGTTAAGAAATGGACTGTCGAATCATGCGTGTACCGGTTTTGCTCAACCGGGATGAGGTTTATTCTTTAATCTTTTCAATCTCGTAGCTTTCTATCCTGCCCTTCTCGCCATCTGCAAACGTTCCAATAATTTCATTGCCGATTGAATCTGGCGTACAGCCGGAACCGGTCTCACACTGAAATGTTCTTACAGATTCAAGGCCATTGTAATATTTTTCTTTAAGAATAACTGTTACTTTTCTCAGATCCTTCCCTAAATAGTTCACGTGTTTACCTCCCATATGAAAAGGCCGCAAAGATTAAAAATCCCTGTGGCCTCATAAACGACAAAAACTTCTAAAATTCAATCTAAACATAGCATGTACAAAACAGTCTGTCAAGAAGAATAATGGGATTAATAAGACAACAAGAAGTATTGTCTGCATTGCCCTTCTCATTGTCATTACCTTATTATTTCAGGGAAGTGAGATGTTCCCTTATTTTTTCTTTTTTGAGTCTTTTTTTGCTTTTGCCTGTTTAGCGGATTTAGCTTTATCCTTCTTGCCACCTTTATCTCCCATATTTCCTCCACCTCCTTTTTCAGGAAATTGAAACCATTAAATTCATTATAACCTTCCCTGACCTAAAGATAAAGAATAAAGTATGAGGAGTGCGTGACGTCCGGTGTCCTTATGCGTATTGTATGGCAATTTTGTAGGCAATATGTGAGTGGTCAGCGCGGGGACCGGTATCGTCACAACCAAGTTCACCTTCTGCTGCCTCTCTGTGGTTTCTGATCATCGCGGTTATAATCCAGGACAAATCAAACCCGCCGTCAACACAGTCGTCACTCAAACAGTCCAGAGTGAAAAACGCATAACTTCCCGGGAAGAAATGTACTGTTCTTTGTATAGGATTTGCTATCCCCTTCTGTTTGTACATCATGCTGATTACGATGCTTGCAACATCCGGAAAATGCCTGGACATTAAACCAGCTTTACATCTCCGCTGATTTCTTTCGATACTTGTCTGATTATTTCTGCTCCACATGGTCCTCCTGAATAAAAAAGCCCCCTCCAGCAGGAAGGGGCCTTCTTCTGTTGATTACAGTTTTACAACATTGATAGCTTTGGGGCCTTTCGGGCCGCTCTCAGTATCAAAGCTGACTGCGTCACCTTCGGCAAGGGATTTAAATCCGTTGCCCTGGATGGACGTATGATGTACAAAAGCGTCACTTCCGTCTTCACACGAAATAAATCCAAAACCTTTGCTGTCGTTAAACCATTTTACTGTTCCCTGGTTCATTTCTGTTACCTCCTTCTCTATAAATTAAAATCTCAGAAGGTCTCAAAAATTAAAAAAGACCACAAAGTTAAAAATCTTCGTGTTCTACCTTAAGCTTAGCATGTCCGTAAGCAGTCCGTCAAGAATCATACCGGGACCACCTGTTACATGGAACAGGCCAATGTCATTATTAATATGGTTTTTTATCTTTTAATAATCGGATTAACTTTTTTTGAGGCAGGTTTTTCTAAACAGGCTTTGCAAATCGTAGAACCTTTTGCATCATAACACCCGTCCTGAGCAATCGTTTTTTCTAAATCATCGCAATATATGTATATATGTTTCATATGCGGTTTTTTCTGTTTCATATGCGTATATTGTGGGCTTCTTTAGATTTAATAGCAAGGGAAATGTTGGGGCGGGGTTTCTCCGCCCTGGTTATTTACTGTTTGTCCCCGCCAAAATTATATAAATGTGGAAATTCGGATTTGTAATGTGCCTGTTACAAAGAGAAAACAGAACCATACTCTGGATGGCAGAGTATCATATGGCCCGAGCCAAAAGTCTTCAGGAACTTCAGGAGGCCATTCCGTATCTCCAATGGTGTGCGAAGAATGCGCTTCCTTCCGGTGTGCTTGCAGAACAGGTGCACCCGGTCAACAGTTCTCCTCTCTCTGTTTCACCGCTCACCTGGAGCCATTCATCTTTTATGTGGGCGGTGCTGAAGTATGCTGATATATTCAATTCATTAAAAAAATAATAGATGTTAACACAGGTCTTTCCTGATTGGAGATAAGCCGGTCATGTGCCTGACGAACATCCCTGATGAGGGATCATAAAGATTGATGATGGTACATAAAGAAGTGGTGCCGAAGGGGGGATTCGAACCCCCACAGGATTGCTCCCACTAGACCCTGAACCTAGCGCGTCTGCCAGTTCCGCCACTTCGGCAATGTATGTTTCTGCACTTTTAAACTTAAGGATATCTATTTTACTCAGATAAAAGGCGATTTTCAATTGTATTGAAAAAGATCAATTCTTCATTTCAGGAAGGACAAAGGGATTATCACCGCTCATACCTGAAAGCTTTAATGTTTCTTTATTAAATATGAGATCAGCTACCCCCCTGTTATTAAAATCACGGTCATCTGTTAACTGCCAGGAACCCTGCCAGCTTACACTGACTTTTACTGTATTATCGGATATCCTTATCAGTCTTTGATTGAAAGAGAGCTCAGCTTTTTTAAAAGACAGGGCATTAATGATGCTGCCTGATAACGGATCCTCTATCCTGTTTTTTAATGTGTATCTGCTTTTTGACAGGTATGCTTCCCTGATTGTGTTTATGCTCTCAAATACCTTCTGTGACAACACATAGTCTTCAGAAGGTTTGACCTTGTCCCTGCCGCAGCCGGGGAGCAGTAAGGCGCCTATGAGTAACATAATATAAACTGGTTTCATTTTTATACGTGAATTAATTAAATATTCTGAACAAGCATTTTACTATGTTTCAGTTTGTTTTTCAATCCAGGTGATTACTTATACAGGCTGATAATGCATGTGTTCCATGATTATATCAACAAAAAAAGGCACCATTCCGGAAAACAGGAATGATGCCCTCTGAACAATACAATAAAAAATTAGAAATCTATTTTTTTACTTGCTTTTTTAATCACCGCTGACTGGCCTTCTTCATAAAGGTAATTGAATGCAGCCTCTACCGTTACTGATTTTGTCCCTATTGCCAGAGGCAGAACATTGGTAAGAGATTCGGTGTGATGGGGCTCAAGACCGAGGTCTATATGCTTCTGGGCTGTTATGTCCCAATTATTAAGACCCA
>CALZJD010000254.1 GCA_945787795.1 Thermodesulfovibrionia bacterium
TCGGCTGATGTTCCCGACCGTATGGCAGAGGAGAGTCGCCTGTCCAACTCCATCAACGGACTCCTTGCTCTCGCAGAAGACTATCCCGACTTAAAGGCCAGCAAGAACTTTTTCAGCCTTCAGCAAACCCTGAACGACATAGAAAGCGACATTCAAAATGCAAGGAACAGCTTCAACGGTGCCGTACGAAGATATAATACGCTTGTTGAGTCTTTTCCAAGCAGTTACATCGCAGGAAAGTACACCTATTCGAGGAAGGAATACTTCACTCTGGAACTCGCTACTCAAAGGGAAATGACGAACGTTGATTTTACCTGATAAGAACAATTCCTGTTGATAAACATTAGAAATACTCATCAAAAAAGCCTACCTGGATTTCCAAACAGGCCAGAGCATGGACCCGATAATGTTATCGGCCGACCGGTTGGCCGCCCCAGCCGATGCTTATAGTTATGGCACCAGAGGGACAGATATCCGGGCAGGTACCGCAGTCGAAGCAATAGGACGACCGGTGAGGCAAGCTCTTGCCGTCTGACATCTCATAACATTGGACCGGGCAGGCGTCTATGCAATCCCCACACCCCGAACACTTATCCCAATCCACTAAGGCTACAAACATGTGATCTCACCTCCGAAATTCATTTGCTCCATTGTAACCAGCTAGATTTATTTGTTTACATATTGACACAAAGAATATTATAGAACCATGATATGTATCATATGCACCGGAAGAAGGTCATAGTGTGTTGCGGGAAACTGCAGGATATCTGCCTGTCAAAAGAATGGTTTTAAAATACCGCGCCATCCGTTTAGCCAGTCTTCAGCTTATCAAGGAAATTCTAACTGAAACCTATTAACAACATCGAGTTATCGACAAACAGAGAAGATATTAAACTTGATGATTAACATTTGAAAGCGAGCCGGGAAAAGGGGCAACTCTATATGCCTTCCGATCCTGTCTACGTGAGCGTGGTGCAGGACGTGATATTAACCCATATTCGATCCTGATTTATGAAGTAGAGTTAATCCCGGTAACAGATCAAGCGGCTAAGTAAACTGCGGCAATAATATGTTGCATTTACTATAAACTGTTGAACAGGTTTATGAAATCTGCTGTCGGATCTATAATTTCCATTCCCATGCTGGTTGTAAGGCCTTCAGAATATGGTTGAAAGCGGACCCATATGATCTTGCACTTCAACTTTAGTAATTTTCCAGGTGGAGATTGTACCTCAAGTGTAAGGATTTCTCTTTTTTTGCAATCTATAGTTTTTTCAGGGTAAGGGATATCCACAAATATTGCGACACCGCTCACTGATATATTCATTATATTGGCGGCATACCTGTTGTCACCTACAATGAGATCCGTGGGAAACCGAACAGATTTCCTTACAGGACGTTCTACTGTTTCTGTCTGAAAAATATTTTTTTCCGTTTGTATTTTCATTATGTATATTTAAATAAATGGATGTGAATTAACGATTAATATCTTTACCAATTGATGGTCGTCTGCTTTATAAGCCTCCGTTCCGGTTAATTATTATTATCTACTTTATGTGAGTTTATTTGGTTTTTTCTTATAATTAAAAGTACCCCTGTAGCTATAGAAAACATATATTCTTCCTCTTTATCTCAATCAAATATAAAGCAAGATAAATGCCTGTAAAATATATTTAAGTAAACTACATAATAATAAACAGTTATAAATTTTCCACATTTAGTAAAATGTGTGACTTCACATAAACATGTGTGATTTAACACTAATTAGAGTCTGTGTATAAATTCAAACTTCAAGCCGTCATTCCCGCAGTCCTTAGGCGGGAATCCAGTGTTTTTAATGAGCTCTGGATGCCCGACTACAGACTTCGGGCATGACAAAAATAAAAACGGCAGTTTATACATAGACACTAATTATTATTTTGTTGATTTATGATTGTGGCAGTATTGATAACAGAAAGAGATATTACCTTGCTTGGAATGATTAAAGTTTTTGATAAGATGGGATTATTACGGATAATGTCCCATCGTGAGTTACCATAATTCCCAAAATGAAGATTTCTATCGTTTAGCGTTAGATATGAGTAAGGTCAGAATCGAGGACTCATATCTGTCAATAATCTGTGTAGGCGTTAAAACGGATGCACACCATGAAGGCTGCCTGTTCAGAAATTATGCAAAACAAAAAGGAGTGCTGAGTTGACCTCAACACTCCTCTTGCATTTCAGGCTATTAACTTCAGATTATCCGCAGGAAGAACCACAACCGGAATCGGGACCGCATGACGGGGCCTCGCCTCCGGTGAGTACAAATCCCTGTTTCTCACCTTCATCTACAAAATGTATCTCCATGCCCTTCATGGACTCGGATGTAGATTTCTCGATAAAAAACTTTGTTCCGTTTTTATCTATTACATGGTCACCGTCAACGGGAGTCTCAACTATATCAATCCCGTAAGATGGCCCGCAACAACTGCTGCCTGCAGTGAAAAACCTAAGCCCCCATTCCGCCTTGCCTTCAGCAGTTAATATTTCCTTTGTCTTTTCAGCAGCGACATCTGAAACTGTTACCATTATTTAAAACCTCCTTGAAATTTACCAAAAAAATATATATTTTTGTGATAATTATTTCTCTTATTTTAAAAAAGTCACTCCTAAAAAGCAAATACATCCAACTATGTGTACATTGGCGCAATTCAGCAATTGATGAAGATGCTCTGCAAATAGATGAGATTCATGTTTTTTCACCTACATGTTAAAATCTTTACCTGGTACAGTTTAATATCAATAATATTTGTACTATATAAGTTGAGTCCGGCGGCTTTATGAATCATGATACTGAAAAAACACTAAAAAAAGTGCATGACATCTTTAAGTCAGGGCAGGTGTCTCTTTCTGTTGCCGAGTCCTGTACAGGTGGATTGATCAGTCATTATATTACTTCCCTTCCGGGCGCAAGCGTTTTTTTCACTGCGGGCATTGTGTCCTACTCTGAAAATGCAAAAAAAACCATTCTCAGGATCCCAGGCGATATCCTTCATACATTCGGTATGGTAAGCGAAGAAACAGCAAAAGCAATGGCTGAACAGGTAAGAATAATCGCTGATTCAGATTATTCTATTGCGACCACAGGCAACCTCGGACCTGATGTACTGGAAGGAAAAGATACAGGTCTCATTTATATTGCTTCAGCAAAAAGGGAAAAACAGTCTCAAAACAGTTGAATTTAAAAGGCAGCAGAGAGGGAAACAAAGAAGAAACAGCTTTGTCAGCTTTACATCTGCTTGTAAATTTTGTGGATGAACATGACTAAACCATCGAAAGCAGTAATGCATGAAATAGAGAATCTGGTTAACACGCTTAACCACCACTGTTATCAATACCATGTTCTGGACTCACCTGAGATATCCGATTCTGAATATGACAATCTTTTCAGAAAGCTGAAGCAGCTTGAAGACAGTTCAGGTCATGTTCTTCCGAATTCACCTACACAGCGGGTCGGCGCACCACCATTGGACAAGTTTAGAAAAGTCAGGCACACTGAGCCCATGCTGTCTCTTGATAACGCTTTTTCATATGAGGAAATATCAGAATTTGATAGACGGGTAAAGAGGTTTTTAAAATCTGATGACGAAATTGAGTACACGGCTGAACCAAAGTACGACGGACTTGCAATTGAGTTAACGTATATAGGAGGCCTGTTAAAAAGGGCCTCAACCAGGGGTGATGGAAATGAAGGTGAAGACGTCACCCTGAATATTAAGACCATAATGGAGATCCCTCTTAAAATAGAAAGCTCCCATGTACCTGATGAAATAGATATTCGCGGAGAAATCTACATGTATATTAATGAGTTTAAAGCCCTGAATGTGGAAAGGGAACTGAACGGGGAACAAGCATTTGCCAATCCAAGAAATGCTGCTGCCGGTGCGGTCAGACAACTGGACTCTTCGATTACGGCAAAACGTAAACTGCACCTCGCCTGCTATGGTATGGGAGCCTCAAAAAAAGCCAATTTCAAAAGCCAGTGGGAGTTTATCCAGTGGCTCAAAGACTCGCGCCTCCCAGTCCCTGACAATATAAATCTGGCAATGGGCATTGAGCATGTTATAGATCTTGTGAAACATATTGAAAATAAAAGAAGCAGCTTTTCTTTTGAAGCAGACGGCGTTGTAATAAAGGTCAATGACTTTGGTCTTCAGGAAACACTGGGAATCAAAACACGGGAGCCCCGCTGGGCAACTGCATATAAGTTTCCTGCCCATCAGGGGGTGACAAAGATAAATGACATTATTGCCAGTGTCGGCAGAACAGGAACAATAACACCTGTTGCATTGCTTGAACCTGTATCCATAGGCGGGGTGACCGTATCGAGATCAACTCTTCACAACTGGGACGAGATAGAAAGAAAGGACATCCGTATCGGCGATACCATACTTGTTGAAAGGGCTGGTGATGTAATACCTCATGTCATTGGTGTGATGAAGGAAAAAAGGACCGGTAACGAAAAACTTTTCCCTCCGCCTGTTACATGCCCTGACTGTGGTTCATCAGTTGAGAAAGAAGAAGGTGGAGTTGCATATCGCTGCATCGGTTTTAACTGCAGGGCACAGACACAGGAACATATTAAACACTATGCATCACGATCTGCCATGAACATTGAGGGACTGGGCGAAAAAAATGTTGAGCTTTTATTCTCACAGGGACTGATAAACCATTTCGTTGATATTTACAGGTTAAAAAAAGAGGCCCTGCTGGCACTTCCAAGATTTGCTGAAAAATCAGCCCGGAACCTTGTGGATGCCATTGAACAAAGCAAAAACACAACACTGTCAAAGTTCATTTACTCATTGGGCATTGTTCATGTAGGGGAATACGCAGCAAAGCTGCTGGCAAAAAACTTTCACGCACTTGAAGATTTATTTAATGTATCTGAGGACCGGATTGCGTCTATCAGACAGATGGGTGAAAAGACGGCAATGTCAGTTTCGAGATTCTTTAATGATGGTAAAAACCTTGGCGTCCTACAGGAGCTGAAAAACCTCGGCCTCAAAATTTCAAACCCTGATTTTGAAGTTGCGGGGTCAGGGGAACGTCCCTTCAACGGGTTAACGTTTGTTATCACAGGCACCTTGACAATACCCCGCCAGGAAGTTGAAGGAATAATAGAGAAACATGGCGGACATGTCGCCAAATCAGTGTCAAAAAAAACCGACTATGTTGTGCTTGGAGAATCTCCTGGCTCAAAATTAAACAAGGCACAAACTCTCGGGATCAAAAAAATATCATATGAAGAATTCATGCAGATGGTTGAAGAAAGGTCTTAGTACTTGATGCTGTCAAGACTAACCATATTTCTCTCAATATTAATAATATCCGGGTGCGCCACCCTCCCGAAACATTATGTCTCGCTCATTACCGGGACGGAACTTGAATTTCGTGAAGTATTGGCAGAAATCGAGTCCAGCAAAGCAATATTTGTCGGAGAATTCCATGCGACCCCCGAACATCATAAAGTACAGTATGAAGTAATCAGGCACCTCCACAATGCGGGCAGGAAAGTGGCCATCGCCTTTGAGATGTTTTCCGGCGACAAACAGGACGCTCTGGATGGCTGGGTTAACGGTTCAATCCCGGAACGCGATTTTAAAAGAATTTACCAAGGCTACGTAAATCTGCCCTTCAGGTATTACAGAAATATTTTCCTGTTTGCACGCGATACAGGCATCCCGAT
>CALZJD010000255.1 GCA_945787795.1 Thermodesulfovibrionia bacterium
TCCATGTGCCTTATGAAGATATCGAGTATTATTACTATCAGAATAAGGACAGTTTTTCCGGCAGGGATTTTTATGATGTCAGGAATGAAATAGAAGAATTTCTTATTGAGCAGGAATTCAATGTGAAATTGCTCGAATATATTGAAGACCTGAGACGGAATGCATACATAAGAGTCCAGATCGGAACAGATTTATAGCCATTAAATATCAAATGTCAAAATCCAAATATCAAATAAATTCCAAATTCAAAATTTAAAATAACACACGAAAAACTTTGCTGGCCCTGAACTAAGAGTTTATTTTGAAAATTGAGTCAATAGACATTCATTTGACATTGGAGCTTTGACACTGGTCATTTTCTACAATTTCTTTAAAACAGCTGACTCATCACAGTCAGGGAACTTGTGGCACTTGAGGCATTCCCCCCATATCTTATGGGGAAGCGAATTTTTATCAATCTCGTCAAATCCAATTTCTTTGAAATAACCCGGCCGATACGTGAGGGCAAATACCTTGTTGACACCCAGCTTTTTTGCTTCATGCAGACAGCTTTTGATAAGCTTTCTTCCAATACCCTGCCGTTGATATTGTTTTGAAACCGATACAGACCTGATTTCGGCAAGATCGTCCCATAATATATGTAATGCGGCTGTTGCCACTAAGGATCCATTACTATAGCAGACATAAAAATCCCGTATGTTTTCATATATCTCATTTAAAGACCGGGGCAGCATGTCTTCCTTACGGGCAAATTTATTTACCAGCGAATGAATGGCCTTTGCATCCTTTATAAGGGCCTTCTTATATTGAATGTTATCTTTTGTTGCCAATTTCATGTATCTAATTTTTGTTGCCTTCATTCTTGAATGAATCCAGAATGATGCCTTCTCTTAACCCATAATTGCTGACGATTATTTCATCAAATTGAAAACGTTCCATCAGTTTTAGAAGTATAAGTGTTCCCGGCACTATAATGTCAAGCCTTTCCGGTTCAAACGGTATATATTGAGACCGTTTTGCAGATGATATGAGGGCAATCCGGGAAAAAATATCTCTGACTGCTTCTGCTGATATTCTGGCCCTGTGAATTTTATCGTGTTCAAATGATGTTAACTTCAGAGACACAGCTGCCAATGTTGTGATCGTTCCAGCGGTGCCTATCAGGCAGGCTCCATTGTCAGACCTTTGATCAAAGGAGGCAGTGTTTGAAAAAATGATATCTGCTATTTCCTTTTCCATCTCATGTATCTTTTCAGCCAGGGGAGGATCATCATTCATATATTTGACAGCGAGATAAACAACCCCCATATCAAGGCTTTGTATATGTACAGGAATGCCATTCCTGGCATAAATCAGTTCTGTACTGCCGCCACCTATATCGATCAGGAGTGCTTCTTCCGGCGCCTCCATGTCAAACATCATACCTGAGGCCGTCAATCGTGCTTCCTCCTCACCGCTGATAGTCCGGATATCAAGGCTTGATTGTAATCTGGCTTTGCTGATGAAGTCCTGGCTGTTTTGGGCATCTCTAAGTGCGCTGGTTGCGACAGCAGAAGTATTTGTAACATTGTTTTCTGAAATAGTTTGACTGAATGTTTCCAGAGCATTCAGACCCTTTTGCATTGAGATATCTGATATCCTTCCAGACGCAGCTATCCCCTCGCCAAGTCTGGTGATAATTCTTTCAGAACATATTTCTTTTAATGAATACCCTTTATCGGCAGTGTTGTAATGAATCTCAGCTATAAGAAGTCTGAAGGTGTTTGTCCCTATATCAATGGCTGCATAAGTATTTTGTGACACGTATGATTATAGCTGAACCCCAATGATTGTGGGAAGAGACACATCCCTTGAGGATGTGTTCCTGTTGCTGCTATGAAATGAAAACAGAATTATTGCTCTTTGGAATTATCTTTGCCTCTTCAGCCCTTGCAAAGAGTTCACTGAGAGCCTTCTCCCCCTCTTCCCCCGGATCAACAGAGAAGTCATTGACATACAGATTGATATGCTGATTAATGACATCATCAGATAATTCCTGGGAATGCTGTTTAATATAATCAACAGGAGTCTGTCTATTATCAAAAGCATAAAGAATGCTCAGCTTTATGCTGTCATCAATCTGTTTTATCAGATTTTTCCCTAAAGAACGGCGGGCTATAATCCCTCCAAGGGGGATCGGCAGTCCTGTTTCCTTTTCCCACCAGTCGCCGAGATCAATTATTTCATTCAATCCATAAGAGTGATAGGTAAAGCGGCTTTCGTGAATGATAACTCCCGCGTCAACGTCTCCTTTGGACACAGCCTGCATTATTTCATGAAACGGCAGGGAAACTATACGGGACGATCTGAAAGCATTGTCATAGAGCTGAAGGAGAAGAAAGGCTGTAGTCAGATTGCCCGGAATGGCAACTCTCTTATCGCGAAGGTCTTCCATCTCATACGCATGTTTTGAAACAACCAGAGGACCGCATCCGCTACCAAGGGCCCCTCCTGATCTCAGCAGGCAATAATCCCTGCGGAGATGACCGAATGCAGCATAAGAGATCTTTGTAACATCCAGTTCGGCATTCAGTGCCTTCTGGTTGAGAGTCTCAACATCAAGCAGGACTTCATTGAAATGTAATACTCCTGTATTAATTTTGCTGTGTGTTAAGGCATAAAAGATAAAGGTGTCGTTAGGGCAGGGAGAGTAGCCAAGTGAAATGTTTTTCATGGAGAGTAGTATAGCAAAAATATTGTTAATGATAATTCTGTAGAGTATTTACGGGTCTAGGCATGACATAAATCATATGCATATTTATTAAATAGGTTTACATTGGAATTAAGGAGTAAGAAAGAAGAAGGTGTAGCTTATATAAAGATATTAAGCTTCACCTAACAATTATTTAATAACAAACATGAGGAGGTAGTAAGATGGCTACTATGATAATTAGACATAAAGTTGAAGATTATGACAAATGGAAACGCGGATATGATGATGCTGATTGGCTTCGTAAGGAGCATGGTATCACGTATGCCAGTATCCATCATGAAGAATCCGATCCCAAAGACATTATTGCGGTTCATCAGTTTAAGGACATGAAAGGAGCAAAGGGTTTTGCCAATGCTGTCCCAAAGCTTATGAAAGAAATAGGGGTAATCGGAAAACC
>CALZJD010000256.1 GCA_945787795.1 Thermodesulfovibrionia bacterium
GATCTGGCCATGGGGGAATGAATCGATAATTTACCTTCTTTAATATCAGCCTCATCAACCCCTACTATCTTATAAGTCTTTTCCTCATCCGTATCCACATCCAGAACTTTTACAGTTGCTCCAAAAGCCACCCTGTCATGATTGATAGTTGCGGGATCGATTACCTGGGCCAGGGCGATTTTGGACTGAATTTCCTGAATGCGTCCTTCCATAAATGACTGTTTTTCCTTGGCTGCATGGTACTCCGCGTTTTCAGAAAGGTCACCATGGGCACGTGCCTCTGCTATTGCTTTAACATTTTCAGGGCGCAGAACCTTGATAAGATTGTCAAGCTCGTCTTTCAGTTTCTGGTGCCCCTCAGGGGTCATTGGTTCTTTTTTCATAGGTATTTCTCCAGCAAAAATTTTAACAGGCAGTGCAAATGAAAGTAAAGTTTAATGTTAACTATGTCTGTCCATAATAATATTCTTTTATGTCATGCCGGACTTGATCCGGCATCCAGAAGGCATTGAAAAGTCCGGATTCCGGCTTAAGGATTGCCGGAATGACAAACAGATGATTATAGTTAATGGCCCGCTATTATTTAAGCTTTATGATATTCCTGAATTGATTTTACGTTTATCTGTTTTTTCACCATAATCTCGATTGCATTAACCGTTGCCCGGGCACCGGCAACTGTTGTTGTATAAGGAATATTGTGCTGTAAGGCAGCTTCCCTGATTGAGAAAGAGTCTTTCTGCGCCTTGGCTCCGGTCACGGTATTGATGATAAAATCAATTTTATTGTTCTTAAGCATATCCACACAATGGGGACTCCCTTCCATTACCTTATTTATGGTGTCGACTTTAATACCCTGCTGCTGAAGATAGAAGGATGTTCCCTTTGTGGCTACCATAGTAAAGCCAAGTGATGCCAGTGTGTTTGCAAGGGGCAGTATGGCAGGTTTGTCTTTGTCCTTGACACTGATAAATATATTTCCTTTCAGGGGCATCATATTCCCTGCCGAAGTCTGGGCCTTGGCATAGGCCCTGCCAAAGTCCTTATCAATCCCCATTACTTCACCGGTAGACTTCATCTCAGGACCCAGCAGGGTATCCACACCGGAAAAGCGGTCAAAAGGAAATACAGCCTCCTTGACACTGAAATGTGATATCCTGCGCTCAGCGGAAAGTCCCAGATCATCCAGATTTTTTCCTACCATTGCTTTGGCAGCCAGCTTGGCCAGGGGGATTCCTATGGTTTTGCTGACATACGGAATTGTTCTGGATGCACGCGGGTTGACTTCAAGGATGTATATGGTATTGTCCTTGACAGCAAACTGGATGTTCATAAGACCAATGACTTTAAGTTCCCTTGCAAGGGCTTTTGTATAAGATTTTATTTTAGTCAGTATGTCTGATGAAAGAGAGTAGGGCGGTAATGAACATGCTGAGTCACCGGAATGTATGCCCGCTTCTTCTATATGTTCCATAACGCCGCCTATGACAACGTTGTTGCCGTCAGAGAGGGCATCAACATCAATCTCAATTGCGTCCTCAAGGTATTTGTCAACAAGGATAGGGTGCTCGGGAGATGCCTTGACAGCACGCTTCATGTAATCATGGAGGCTTGCTTCATCATAGACTATCTCCATTGCCCGTCCGCCAAGGACATATGACGGCCTGACCATTACAGGATAGCCGATGGCACCGGCTGCTGTAACTGCTTCATCAACTGATAATGCTGTTTCACTGTCAGGCTGTTTCAGGTCCAGTTTATGAAGGATTTCCTTAAACCTCTTCCTGTCCTCGGCACGGTCGATTGAATCAGGAGATGTCCCAAGAATTCTTACCCCTTCTTTTTCAAGCGGGACGGCCAGTTTCAAAGGTGTCTGTCCTCCGAACTGTACGATCACTCCTTCAGGTTTTTCGGTCTCGATAATATTTAAAACATCTTCCAATGTAAGGGGTTCGAAATAAAGCCTGTCAGCAGTGTCGTAATCAGTACTTACCGTTTCCGGATTACAATTGACCATTATGGTTTCGTAACCAAGCTCCCGCAGGGCATACACAGCATGAACACAGCAGTAATCAAATTCAATGCCCTGTCCGATCCTGTTAGGCCCGCTTCCAAGAATAATGACCTTTTTCCTGTCAGTAGGGCTGGCTTCACACTCTGTTTTAGCAATCAGCTCATAGCTGTCAGCTGTCAGCTCTTTTTCTGTTTTTACAGTTTCTTTGCTGATCGCTGACCGCTGACCGCTGACCGCTGTTTTATAAAATGGTTTTTCATATGTTGAATACAGGTAAGGAGTAAAAGCCTTGAATTCAGCAGCGCACGTATCAACCATTTTATACACTGCTTTTAATCCCATGCGTTTTCTCTGCTCTCTCACAGCCTTTTCTTCTATCTTAAATATGCTGGCAATTCGTTTGTCAGAAAACCCGTATGACTTGGCCTCTTCAAGGAGGTCATCCGGTATGTTGTCCGGACTTTTTTGCGCTGTATCATGAAGCATCAGGTCAAAATCAATTATTTGTTTAACATTATAGAGAAACCAGGGATCAAACTTTGTCAGGTCAAATATTTCGTCAAAGCTCATCCCTTCCCTGAATGCCTGGGCAAGATACCAGAGCCGGTCCCATTGCGGGATTCTTAATTTTGACTGTATCGTTTCAATGTCAGCCTCCAGAGCTTCAAAGCCGTAACTGTCTATCTCAAGACTTCTTATTGCCTTTTGCAATGACTCCTTAAAGGTCCTGCCGATTGACATGGCTTCTCCGACAGACTTCATTTGGGTCATGAGCGTTGCATCGGCATCCGGGAATTTTTCAAAGGCAAATCTCGGAAATTTTGTTACAACATAATCTATAGTCGGTTCAAAGGATGCGGGCGTTTCTTTTGTAATGTCGTTCGGTATCTCATCCAAAGTCAGTCCTACAGCCAGTTTGGCTGCTATTTTTGCAATGGGAAAACCCGTAGCCTTGGAAGCCAGTGCTGAACTTCGGGAAACTCTGGGGTTCATTTCAATCACGATCATGCGTCCGTTATCAGGATTGACAGCAAACTGTACATTTGATCCACCTGTATCAGGGATCAAAGTTTTCGATTGAACAGATAATAACAACATTATCCTTATTGTCACGCATGACTTCCAGCTCATACTCTTTCCAGCCAAGGGCGGACTCCTCCACAAGCACCTGACTGACCGGGCTGAGTTTTAGTGCGGTCCGGAGCTTTTCGTCGTATTCTGACCTGTTATAAGCGATGCTTCCTCCTGTCCCCCCCAGAGTAAAAGAAGGCCTTAGAATAAGAGGGAACCTGAGAACATCAAGAGACGCAATGCCCTCGTCAAAATGCGTAACAAAGGCGCTCTTGGGAGTATTAAGGCCGATTTTTGTCATGGCGGCCTTGAACAGCTCCCTGTCTTCAGCTTTTTTAATGGCAGGCAGCTTTGCTCCTATGAGCTCAACATTATATCTGTCGAGAATGCCATTTTCTGAAAGTTCGACAGCAAGATTAAGAGCAGTCTGCCCTCCCATGGTTGGGAGCAGCACATCAGGACGTTCTTTTTGAATTATCATTTCAAGGATATCAGATGTGAGGGGCTCTATATATGTCACGTCAGCTGTTTCAGGATCAGTCATGATCGTTGCAGGGTTTGAGTTAACCAGTATCACCCTGTACCCTTCCTCACGAAGTGCTTTACATGCCTGTGTACCTGAATAATCAAATTCACAGGCCTGCCCGATCACAATCGGACCTGAACCGATAAGCAGTATGGATTTAATGTCTGTTCTTTTTGGCATTTATTTTTCCTTCATTCCCAGGTGGTCTCTAATTTTATTCAGAGGTATCTCAGGTTCATCTTCTACATGACCAGCAAAAAAAACTCTCTCGGTTCCATCAGTTAGTATTAATAATAATGTCAGAAACTCTTCCTCATCTCCCAGTCCCGGTACATAACTGCCGTGCTGGGCTGATATTTTTTCTACAAATGCCACACCGTCCGGATTGTCAGGAGTGAACTTCCTGTTTCCCATCTCAACAGAGCGGATACTGCTGAAAGGCAGCTCTTCAGTCTTATTCAGGATAATGCCGGGACGGGTGATGAGTGCAGATTTGCTGTTGTTATTAAATTCAACTTTCAGCTTTTTATCATAGAAAATATATTTCCTTGATCCATAAAAAAAGATAATAAAAAATATTAAGAATATTGCTGATTGAACAACGGTGCTGTTTATCACATCGGTGAACATATAAACAAATACACATAGGGCCGATGCCAGCAGCATTGATGAAAATTCCTTTGAATATACTCCTGAAGGGAGCACGCTGGATTTCTCTGCTTTAAACGATGCTGTTGTAAATGTAAGTATACTGTCCATGGTGTTCAATTCATAACTGCTTTTTAGTTCGCTGTCCTTCATTTCAATAATGATAACAGCAGGATCCAAGGGGTCCAGGGTTCAAGGATTCAAGTGAAAGGAATAAGTGTATATTTTTACAGCAACCCTTCACTACCAGACCCTTCCCTTCTTCACTGTTGTTCAATGAGATCCCTGAAACTTTTAAATATATATCCTGAATCGTTCGGGCCCGGACCGGCTTCAGGGTGATATTGAAATGAGAGCAGAGGGATGTCTCTGTGCTTTATCCCTTCTTCAGTCCCATCGTATAAATTCTTGTGCGTCAGTTCTACCACACCCTCAAGACTTTTCATGTCGACACAATAATTATGGTTCTGGGAAGTAATCTCCACTTTTCTCGTTGACAAATCCATTACCGGATGGTTTGCTCCATGGTGGCCGAACTTCAGTTTATACGTAGTGCCGCCCAGGGCTTGACCAATAATCTGATGACCGAGACATATAGCAAGTATCGGCTTTTTGCCAAGCAGTTGTTTTGCAATATCAACAGCATACGTTACTATTTGA
>CALZJD010000257.1 GCA_945787795.1 Thermodesulfovibrionia bacterium
GGAGCGCCTCTCTGCTGTCTGGATAAAAGAGAGTTCTCCATAAACACGGTACATCTTTCTCCAAGCGAGCAGGGTTTTTCCGAATTAAAGGCAGTTCTGGCAAAATCATTTTTCACTGACATGTCCAGTTTTTCAGCCTGCTCCTCCAGAAATGATCCTGTGCCTGCTGCGCAGGCCTTGTTCATTTCAAAGTCAACAATGATGCCGTCCTTGATCGATATATACTTTGAATCCTGCCCTCCAATCTCAAAAATCGTGTCAACGTCAGGATCGATTTCAGCAGCAGCCCTGGCCTGGGCCGTAATTTCATTTTTCACAATGTCAGCCCCGACAAAATCAGCTATCATGTACCTGCCTGATCCGGTCGTGCCTACACCGAGTATATGTACCCTGTCTCCAATTTCTTTTCCCATCTCGCCAAGTCCCTGCATTACCGCTTCGATCGGTCTTCCCGCAGTCATGAGATACCTCTTTGACAGAAGCCTTCCCTCTTCATCAATGGCTGCCAGGTTTGTGCTTATGGAGCCGATATCAATTCCAAGATAGGCATTGACTTTTTCATTATCTTTTGGCTGATGAATATAATATGAAACCTGGTGTCTCTTATCAAACTCTTCTTTATCACTGCAAAGTGGTTTATGTGTTGAACCCTCATCCTTAAGATTATCAATATAACTTTCAAGCTTTGTTATATCAAAGATGTTCTCCATGCCCTGCTCCATATCTTTCATCACTGCTCCGATTGCTGGCATGACAGCAAAATGTTCAGGTATTACAAGATCATCAGCTGGCAGCACCGCTTTAAAACCTCTGGCTACACCTTTATTGGCGGCCACTCCCCCCAGAAATGCGACTGGTGCCGGCAGTTCCATGTTTTTACATATACTGCCTTTAAAGTTTCTCGCAACAGCAAAGCAGAGTCCGGCTACGATATCTTCCATAGGTGTTGCTATCTGCTGAAGGTGAATCATGTCTGATTTTGCAAACACACTGCAGCGGCCTGCAATGCGGGGCGGTTTCTCGGATTTCAGGGCAAGCTCACTGAACTCCTCAATACTCAGTTTCAGTCTTTCCGCCTGCTGGTCAAGAAACGAGCCTGTGCCCGCAGCACATACAGAGTTCATCGAAAACTCCTTGACCGCACCTTCATGAAGAAGCACAAGCTTGGAATCTTCACCGCCCATTTCGATTATCGTTTTAACATGAGGATATAATTTCCTTGTCGAGTAACTTAAAGCAACCACCTCGTTAACAGATAATATTCCGAAGGCTTCAGCGATAAGTTTACCTGCAGAACCGGTCACACTCAGATAACATCCGGAACTGTTTTTCCTCAAAAGACCGTATGCAACCGTAAGAGGATTGCCTTTGTGACGAACATACTCTGTTTTAGTGACGGCACCGTGCTGATCCATCACAGCAAGTTTTACGCTCACTGATCCGGCATCTATGCCTATGAATCTTTTCATATCAAGCTACCTTACTTTCTTAAGGATGTGTTCAATCTTTTTTCGAGGGACGTAATCTTCCCTTCTATTCTGTTCTGCATGCCCATCCTGTCATCAATAGAAATTGACGTTAAAACCCTTTCACTGCTGTTGACTGTCTCTTCATGACACGTTCTGATAAGTTCCATAACTTCATTCCACGATCCTTCCACAACAGTACCCATGGGATTCAGCTTATAGGGCAGCCCGCTATTATCTATTATCTGCAAAACCTTTGCAACTTCACTTCCTACACTAACCCCCTTATCCAGGGGTACGATACTGAATTGTGCGAGCATTTTGATGTTCCCGGTTCCTGGTTCCTATGTATTCACAAGATCACATGTTATAGGGTCACACCTGCGGGCAAAAGTGGCATGCATGCCGCAGATATGCAAGTTCTTCCATGATTGAGAGAACCGCCCATTACGTTTACTGATATATCATAAATTCTTGGGTAAATCAATATAATAATCTAAGCTTCCTTCTTTGCTTCTTCCTTATCAGCTATCAGCTTCTGCGCAATATGGGCCGGCACCTCTTCATAATGAGAAGACTCCATTGTATACATGCCCTGTCCGCTTGTCAGGGAATTAAGCTGGTTCGCATACGTAAGCATTTCAGCCATGGGCACGAGTGCTGCTACTTTCTGGTCTCCGTTTGGAGCGGTATCAACCCCCTGTACTTTTCCGCGCTTCGAATTAAGGTCTCCTATAACATTTCCAAGGAACTCTTCCGGAGTGTTTACTTCCACCTTGACAATCGGCTCAAGAATGGTTGCCTTTGCATCAGGGGCTGCCTTCTGTAAAGCCATTGAGCCTGCTATTTTAAATGCCATTTCAGATGAATCCACTGCATGATATGAACCGTCATACAGGGTGACCTTCAAATCCACAACAGGGTTACCTGCAACAAGGCCGTCCTTCATCTTTTCCACAATGCCTTTTTCAACAGCAGGTATATATTGTCTGGGAATGGCACCCCCTACAATCTTGTTCTCAAATTCAAAACCTCCTCCCCTTGGCAGGGGTTCCATCTTAATCCAGCAGTCCCCGAACTGTCCCCGTCCGCCTGACTGCTTTTTGTATCTTCCCTGTGCACTGGCAGCTTTCTTTATTGTTTCCCTGTAAGGGATTTTGGGAGATTTCATATTAACTTCAACGCCGAACTTCCTCTTGAGTTTTTCAAGGGTAATTTCAATATGCATCTGTCCTGTACCGCCCAGTATCATCTCTGCAGACTCTTCGTCCCTGTGAAATTTCAATGCAGGGTCTTCCTCCAGAAGCCTGTAAAGGCCTGTTCCGACTTTTTCTTCATCACCCCTTGACTTCGGTTCGATTGCATAGGATATCATTGGATCAGCAGGCTTTACCATTTTAAAAATCACAGGACGTGCCGGGTCTGACATGGAGTCCCCTGTCTGGGCCTCTTTCAGTTTCGCTACGGCTGCTATTTCACCGGGTCCTACCTCTTTGACCGGCACCTGTGTCTTGCCGTTCAGATAGAACATGTTACCCATCTTTTCTTTCCTGTCCCTGGTGGCATTGATTAAATTTGAATCAGACTTATCAGACTCAGGCTTTATTTCCGTATCGTCATCAGCTTTGGTGTCTTTGGCCATTACGGGTGACTGTGCAGCACTTTCTACAGGTGAGGGTAGACAGGTAAGAATTGTATCCAGAAGCGGCTGAATACCGATATTGGCTGTAGCAGAACCACACAAAACAGGGACGATGGCCCTTGAAAGTGTGCCTGCCTTAATACCTTTATTAATTTCATCCTCAGTAGGGTCTGTTCCTTCAAGATATTTTTCCAGCATATCATCGTCTGACTCTGCTACCTTTTCAATGAGCTGCTTGCGGCTTTCATCGGCATATTCCTTATATTCATCAGGGATGTCACCTTCCGAAGGCTTCCCATCCCTGAAAGTAATTGACTTCATCTTCAGCAGATCTATAATACCCTTAAACGCAGGCCCTTCTCCCATAGGAACCGTCAGGGGAGCCAGAGATGCTCCATAGGACTTTTCAACTCCTTCCACAGCCGTCTGAAAGCTGGCATTCTCTTTTTCCATTTTATTGATGAATACGATTCTTGGTAAATGGTATTCCTCTGCATACTGCCAGACCTTGCCTGTTTCAGCTTTTACACCAACCCGTGCACCAACTACGACAACTGCTCCATCTACTGCACCCAGGCAGCACTTTGTGTCTTCCAGAAAGTTAATAAAACCCGGGGTATCAACAAGATTAATCCTGTGACCTTTCCAGTCACAAAAAGCCGGGGCAGATGATATGGAAAATTTCCTGTTTATCTCTTCAGGTTCAAAATCAGTAGTAGTGTTTTCAGTATCTACGCTACCCATTCGTTCTATCGCCTTTGTATCATATAAAATGGCCTCTACCAGCGAAGTCTTTCCGGCTCCCCCTCCGGCGATTACTGCGACATTTCTGATCTTTCCTACGTCAATACCCATCAGTTATCCTCCTCTGGAAATATTTTTTCGAAACCTGCAATCAATAATGTAATGTGCTCCAAAATAAATCGAAATCCATCTTCCTTGAATTTACAATAATCTGAATATTATTAATTGAATAATATTAACTTTAAGAAACTTCTTTATTCAACAGAAATTAACTGACTATTTCTCCGATAAAGGGCTTGTACTCTGCTTTTGACTCAAGCTTTCCGGACCAGATCTTTACTGCTAACAATGATGCTATCAGTGATGCAAACCCAAAAATAGCAGCAACAAAATCTGAATTGGTGTTTAAAAAATATGCTTCACCGATATTTTTTCCCAATATAGCTCCCGTAATAAAGAGCACAAGAGGCAGTCCATAGACCAGCATAGATCCCTTAAGATATGTCTCTGCCTGAAGCAGCACCTTGACGGTCTGTCCTTCCCTGGCATTTACAGGATTAAGGGC
>CALZJD010000258.1 GCA_945787795.1 Thermodesulfovibrionia bacterium
CTTAAGGACCGCTTCATGGCATGTACCGCATCTTTCAGAAATCTTTTTATAAAAGAATCTGTCCGTAACCGTTAAAGATGAAAAATTATTCTTATGTGCACGCTTCTTATCACGTTTAGTCGGGTCTCCTCCGTGACAATCCTTACACTTGACTCCTTCAATCTCATGGGTAGAGTTTATCCAGTTTTTGTTGTAATCAAATAAGACACGGTTCTGATTTATGAATTTTATGTCCTTATGGCATTCAACACATGTATCATTCGCACCTGAATAAGAGACTGATACCCCTGTAAAAAATACAGTGAATAAAAGAAGAATCACTTTGGCTGATATTACTCTGAAACACGTCATTCTCTTCACCTCATTTTTTTAAAGGATTCTATCTCATTACAGCAGGGTATTTATTTAATTACATATCAAATAATAATCTGTCTGTCCACATAACAATTTTATTAGTTTTATAAATTTTACTTATAGTATCTCTATTATGAAAATGTAACGGATATGTTGATTGAGAATTTCACCGGATTTGGACATTCTGGCAGGCAGTCTTCACTATTGATATCGGTATTATCAATAAACTTGTGTCGATCTGGATTTTGTAAATTATAAGGTGATGGTATCGTGATTATTATGCCGGTTATGCAGTTTCGTATGTCAGGACCCTGATAATACCAACGGTGCTGCCTTCACCTTCTGTGCAGGTATCTGAGACAGAAATGACCTTTGTAATATTATTGTCCTGAATATATTGGTTGACCTGGTTATCAAGATCATGAATTTCCTGCATTGCGTGCAAGGCCTTTAGTACATTCGTGAATGTCTTTACTTTAATCATATTCAAACCTCCTCTCATTCTGATTACCATTATATCACTAAGTTATTTGGAGTCAATCACAGATTATTCATAAAAAATATGTTGTGATATTAATATCGCTGATTACCAGGTGATATATTGAAGGCTTACTATTAATATTATGATGGCAGAGATACAAAAAACCTGCTTCCTTTGCCCAACTCAGATTTTACCCATATCTTCCCATTATGCCTCTCTAGTATTCTATGTGCTATGGTGAGCCCCATTCCTTCACCCTTAATCCTGTCGGGTTCCAACTGGTGAAATATCTCAAATATCTTTTCCTGATGCTCAGGTGATATACCAATCCCATTATCTTCTATACAATAAACTGATTGATTCTTATCTGTATACCCTGAAATATGTATAGCACCGGGTCTCTCCGCATCTGTGTATTTAACTGCATTGTCAAGCAAATTGGAGAACACCTGATTTATCTGAGAACTGTCCCCTTTACCATTTGGTACATTTGATACATCAGTCTTTATGTTCAGCTCATTCAATTTAAATCTATGGCTGTCAACAATATCACTCATCATTGCATTCATATCTATTTCATCTATGGTTAGTTCATAGCGTCCCAATCGGGACAGAGATAATATTCCTCTTAAAAGCATGTCCATTTTTGAAACACTTGTCCGGATATAATGAAGCGACTCAGGAATTTCTTCTTTTATAATTGGATTAATTTTATCTTTAATGCTTGTGGGAACGTCTGCATGATCAATAGAAATCATCAAATCCTTAAGTGAATATTCAAGTTCCCTTCCGTACCCTTCAACATTAACGAGCGGAGATCGCAGATCGTGTGATGTGACATATAATACCTGTTCCAACTCTTTGTTCTTGATTAAAAGTTCTGCAGTGAGCCTTTTCTGCTCCTTTTCTGCCTTTTTTTTCTCAGTTATGTCCAGGAACATGGCGACCATCTTGCCGGGCTCTGTCTGGAAGGCATGAACCAGATAGGCACCTGCGATCTGCTCGTGCTCATAAGTGATCTGCTCGGTAAACCAGGATTCCCCCTGTGTGGCAGCACAGCGGTAACGCTCAGGCACCTCTGAAGCAGCAAGGGGGGGGAACGCCTCTTCGATCGTCTTTCCGATGAACTGGCTATTGTCCACTCCGAGGATCTGGTCTGCGGCACGATTGGAACCCGAAAAGACCAATCTATCGTCGGATTCCATTTGATACATGTGCATACCCATGGGAGAGGCCTCTACAACGTTCCGGAACTTGGCTTCACTCTCGATCAAAGCCTCTTCCGCCTTCTTATTGTTTGTGATATCTCTGACACTCTCAATACCAGCGATTATTTGACCCTTCATATCTTTTAAAGGGGACGCGGTAATCTCAAAATAAGATAAACCCTGTTCAGTAGGAGCACTTCTTTGCTCTGTGTGCGTTTTACCATCCTGAAAAACTCTGGCTACAGGACAAGCATCACACACACTCTCTCTTTTTTCATATGCTTTATAGCAATATCCCCCTATATGTTCACCAACAAAGTCCTTATGAATCTGATTTTGATATATAATTCTGTAGTTTCTATCCTGAATACTGATTCCATCACCAATAGCTTCAAGTATTCCATGATCTTCAATTTTATTCAGAATAGTTTTTATGGTATTGTCTGTATCGTTCATGATAACTTCTTGAAATTTAAAACTTATCTGATTGCAATATATTGAATTATATATTAAATGGAAATTAGAGGGAAACAAAATATTTTATTGTATTATGAAGAAAACTTTTAGAGCATGTATAACTTCAACAAATGGTTAAAACTCAGCATATTACAGAAAATTGTTAAGAGGGGATGGGTGAGAATATTATAATCGGGGCAAATTAGCTATATTTGGAAAAAGGCATCAGGATGAAAAGGCTGAATATGTTACATGTCATCAGTTTGCTGTATCGACTACAGCAACTCTGCCGCCTGTTCCGCCAGTGCAGAACGTGCGCTCTGTTTCATATTGAGATAACAGAAGTTCTCTTCCTGGATAAATCTGTTGATCAGGTAGGCAAGGCCGTTTGATGCTGCATCCAGAAACGGAGAATCGATCTGCTCAAGATCACCGGTAAATATCACCTTTGTTCCCTCACCGCACCGGGTGATGATCGTTTTCACATCAAGAGGTCTCAGGTTTTGTGCTTCATCAATAATCAGAAAGCGTTTGGGAAGGCT
>CALZJD010000259.1 GCA_945787795.1 Thermodesulfovibrionia bacterium
CGCTTGATTCCGGTTAACAGACATCGCCGGAGAAGCGCACAGCTTTATTAAGCTGCGAGTGCCAGTTCTGAGTTGGCGTTTGTGTTTGTGCTGCCTTTTTACGTGGTGACAGCGCCACGGCATGCAACTTGGACTTCGCAACCCCCGTCGAAGCCAGTCGCCCCCTTATGTCTATCTCTGTTTTTATTATAACATTTAATAAAGTTCCAATGCTCCAATGCTCTAGAGTTCCAATGTTCCAATGTAGGGGCATGGCGATGCCATGCCCAATCTCTCTAATTAATTAAAACACGTTATAATAAATGCATGATTCCTTTTAAGGACGATAATCCTACCAGCACGTATCCTTTCATCACTATTGCGTTTATAGTGATGAACATTGTTATTTTTTTCGTTCAGATAACATCTGCTTCCGATCCAAGGGACATTGTGTATTCCTTCGGGGCCATTCCGCATTTTCTCCTGACCTTCTCATCGAACCAGCCCATCAATCCCCTGGGAACTGTTTTCACGTCAATGTTCATGCACGGCGGTCTGCTCCATATCGGCACCAACATGCTCTTTCTGTGGATATTCGGGAATAATATAGAAGACCAGCTTGGTCATATCAAGTTCATAATTTTTTATCTTCTCTGCGGTGTATTAGCTGCATACAGCCACGCATTGTCAGGACCCTCATCCATGATCCCGATGATCGGCGCCAGCGGAGCTGTTTCAGGTGTTCTTGGAGCGTATCTTCTTCTCTTTCCAAAGGCACGGGTGCACACCCTGATTTTTCTGGGATTTTTTATTCAGGTTGTCAGGCTGCCGGCAGTATTTGTCATTGGTTTCTGGATTGTTATACAGTTTATTAACGGACTTGTCAGTAAAGGAGCTGCACCCAGTGGAGGCGTTGCATGGTTCGCCCATATAGGCGGATTTATTGCAGGAATGATCCTGATAAGACTGTTTATAAATAGAAACCGCAGAATTTATTATCCTCATTGAACAATCCCTATAATGGGGAAATCCATTATTAAATTACATTTTCCCTTGAATTTGAGTAATTCTACGAATATTAGAGATTACAGGTTATAATTGACTATATTTCAGGTTAATTACCAATTTTCAGCTATTTATCCCCTTGTCTAAAAAATTCATTAAATTGTATCATTAGCACTCATGACTTAAGAGTGCTAAGCAGTATGAGGTTGAGAGTGCTAATTTTGTAACAGGGAATTTCCCCGAACAATAAAACCCGCAAAATAATCACAATAAGAAAGGAGAGGTAAGATGAAATTCAAACCGCTGAAGGACAGAGTGCTCGTCAAGTATTCTGACGAACCTGAAAAGAGCGCAGGAGGAATAATTATTCCTGAAACAGCAAAAGAAAAACCCCAGAAGGGTGAAATAATAGCTGTTGGCTCCGGTAAGATCACTGATGACGGAAAAGTACAGGCCATGGAAGTCAAGGTTGGTGATGTAGTGCTTTTTGAAAAATATTCCGGATCAAAGATCAATATGGACAATGAAGAGTATCTCATTATCAGGGAAGATGACATACTCGGCATAGAACAGAAATAAAAAGAATAAATTATTTCGATTAATTAAGGAGGATACAATGGCAAAGCAGTTACAGTTCGGCGAAGAAGCAAGACGGTCGATCCTGACCGGCATCACAATATTAAGTGATGCTGTCAAGGCGACTCTGGGGCCGAAAGGAAGGAACGCCCTTCTGGACAAGAAATTCGGTGCCCCTACAATTACAAAAGACGGTGTTACCGTTGCAAAGGAAATCGAGCTGCAGGAACCCTATGAAAACATGGGCGCCCAGCTCCTGAGAGAAGTTGCAAGCAAGACATCTGACACAGCAGGGGACGGAACAACAACAGCTACCGTGCTTGCATATGCTATTTACAGAGAAGGAATGAAGCATGTGGTTGCCGGCTCTAACCCAATGGAAGTAAAAAGAGGAATCGAGAAGGCCGTGGAAGCAGTTGTAGAGAACCTCAAGGGAATGAGCAAGTCTGTTCAGGACAAGAAAGAGATCGCCCAGGTAGGTACCATCTCTGCAAACAATGACTCTACTATCGGAGACCTCATTGCTGAGGCAATGGACAAGGTCGGCAAAGACGGTGTTATTACGGTTGAAGAAGCAAAGAGCATGCAGACAACGCTTGATGTTGTTGAAGGTATGCAGTTTGACAGGGGATACTCCTCTCCCTATTTTGTCACAGACCCTGAAAGAATGGAATGCACCATGGAGGACCCTCTCATTCTTATTCATGAAAAGAAAATCAGCTCCATGAAAGACCTGCTGCCTATTCTTGAACAGACAGCAAAGATGGGCAAGCCCCTCATGATTATCTGTGAAGAAGTTGAAGGCGAAGCCCTTGCCACGCTCGTTGTGAACAAGCTCCGCGGAACTCTCCAGGTATGTGCAGTGAAAGCCCCGGGCTTTGGTGACAGGAGAAAGGCAATGCTTGAGGACATTGCTATTCTTACAGGCGGTAAATTAATCGCTGAAGACCTGGGCATCAAGCTTGAGAGCATTTCAATTGATGATCTTGGAAGTGCAAAGAAGATCACTGTTGATAAGGAAAACACAACAATCGTTGAAGGCGCAGGCGACCACGACAAGATCCAGGGCCGTGTCAAACAGATCAAGGCTCAGGTCGATGAAACATCATCAGACTATGATAAAGAGAAGCTCCAGGAGCGACTGGCAAAGATCGTCGGCGGCGTTGCAGTAATCAATGTCGGCGCAGCAACTGAAACAGAGATGAAGGAAAAGAAGGCCCGTGTGGAAGACGCGCTGCATGCAACAAGGGCAGCAGTTGAGGAAGGAATTGTCCCCGGTGGCGGCGTTGCACTGCTCAGGTCCATTTCAGCTCTTGATAAATTAAAACTTGAAGACCTTGACCAGCAGGTCGGTGTTGATATAGTAAAAAAGGCCCTTGAAGAGCCGATCAGACAGATCGTTAACAATGCAGGACTTGAAGGTTCTGTTATTGTTGATAAAGTAAAAAGCAGCAGCGATGCCAA
>CALZJD010000260.1 GCA_945787795.1 Thermodesulfovibrionia bacterium
GCCCATCCCAGCACGCCTACGGTTGCAACAAATGAAACAGGAATGTGCCACGTGATATATCCCCTGGCAAAAAGCAGCAGCGCACCTAGAAGCAGTGCTATTGCAGAAGTTTCACCAAGTGATCCTGCAGTGCTTCCCATGAAAAGGCTCTTATATAGTTCTGTCTTACTGCCGAAGACCTCCATGAGCTGGACAATGCCCTCTTCTTTCAAAATACCCAGCGGGGTAGCCGATGTTTTTGCATCCATTGCGAAAAATTTGGCAGTAGGTTCGGTCCAGGTGGTAAGAAGTTTGGGAAAGGATATTAACAGGAATGCTCTGCCGATAAGAGCCGGATTAAAAATGTTGTATCCCAGTCCGCCAAAAAGCAGTTTGGTAATAACCACAGCAATGAGAGATCCAATTATTGGTATGAAAAATGGTGAAGACGCAGGGAGGTTGAGTCCCAGCAAAAGGCCTGTTAAAAATGCACTGCCGTCGCCTATAGTTGTCTTTTTGTTGAGACTGACCTGGTACACATGCTCAAACAGAACAGATGAAACCCGCCCCTACCGAAATTTTATTAAGGTTTCACCTGCGACTTGGCCAGCCTGATAAACTGAACCATAGGTCTTTTTGAAGGACAGACAAATGCACAGGAGCCACATTCAAAACAGTCAAACAGATTATAGTCTTTTGCTTCTTCAAAGAACCCCTTTTCAGACAGGATACTTAACATTGAAGGATTAAGTCCCATCGGACAGACGTCAATGCAGCTTCCGCATCGAATGCATGCTGTGTAATCATCGGAAGAGACATATTCTGTCTCGGTCAGTACCAGAATACCGGAGGTGCCTTTTACAACAGGAACATCCAGAGTCCATTGGGCAAAGCCCATCATCGGTCCGCCTGCGATTACTTTTACCGCTCCCTCAACCAGTCCTCCGCACTGCTCTACAACATCAGACATAAGCGTACCAATCCTGATGCTCATATTTGCCGGTTCGTTAATCCCGTTGCCGGTAATCGTTACAACTCTTTCATACAGGGGTTTGCCGTATCGGACAGCATCATACACAGCAAGAGCAGTACCAACATTTTGAACAACGACCCCTACATCCATGGGAAGGCCCTTGCTTGGCACCTCCCTGCCCTTTACCGCCCGGATCAGCATCTTCTCAGCACCCTGTGGATATTTAATCTCCAGGGGCCAGACTTTAATATTCTCTTCTCCGGATACAGCAGCGTTCATGGCTTCAATTGCATCAGGCTTGTTTACTTCAATTCCTATATGCCCCTCATCAACACCCAGGGACTTCATGATAATTTTAAGACCTTCTACAACTTCCTTTGGATGCTCCACCATGAGCCTGTGATCAGCAGTCAGGTAAGGTTCACACTCTGCTCCGTTCATGATCACAGCATCTATGTTCTTTTCCTTGGGTGGCGAAAGTTTCACATTGGTAGGAAAGGCAGCGCCGCCCATGCCAACGATGCCGGCGTCCCGTATCATATTCTTGATTTCATCAGCACCCAGCTTCATATAGTCAGGATGTTCATTAAATGACACGGCCTCATCCCTGCCGTCACTTTCGATTACTATTGACTGGACCATCTTGCCGGCTGTGCTGGGAAAATCCGCTATGGCTATGACCTTTCCGGATATGGATGAGTGAACAGGAGATGACACGAACCCTGAAGTAGAACCAATAACCTGGCCTCTTTTCACTTCATCCCCGATACTGACTGCAGGTTGGGCAGGCGCACCAATATGCTGGCTTACAGGTACAACTATTCTCTGGGGCAGTTTCGCCTGCACAACTGCCTTGTCAGAGGCAAGTTCCTTGTTGTATGTTGGATGTATCCCTCTGTCAAACGTGGCGGTCTTTGTCATAAAACTTCCTCAAAAAGTACTATGGAATAACCAAAGAAGTGTATTAAGTTTAGCTTATAGTTATATAAGTATATCTATTACAACGTACTGTAAACAAAACGTATTATTCATAACATTTTATAATATCAAAGTCAAGATTATGCCCCTAGCATTTTTCTTGCCAGAACCTTTACAAGCCATAAAGCCTGTGATACACTAGGGTATGATTAAGAGCAGGTTGCCCTTGATTCTTTTATCTTTTTTAGTAATCGGCGCGCTGATAATTATTACTATCAGCGGGAAAAGTGTTAAAATCAGTCCATCTTACCAGACATCCTCCATGAAGGATCTTTTTCTTACTCACAAGGAAAACGGGGTAATCAAGTGGGAGCTTTCCGCTGACAAAGCCCTTATGCCGTTAGGTAAAAAAGAGATTTATCTCAATGATCTGAAGCTGAAGATAAATCAGCAGACAAATATATTCCTCACCAGCGGAAGCGGTTTATACGAAGTTGAAGAAGAAAATATTACGCTTCATAAACCGGTAGAACTGAAAATGAAAGATACGCTATTTAAAACAACAACCATTAAATGGAACAGTGCAGACAAATTTATCACCACTGATGATACTGTTCAGTTCATCGGAAATAAATTCAGGATTGTGGGGAAAGGTCTGACTGCGCAGTTAGACAAAGAACAAGTAAGGATCATGAATGATGTTAAAGCTGTTTTCTATCGTTAGTTGTCTTCTTCTTATTTTATCATTACATATTACGGTACCTGCTTCTGCTCTTGATGATAAAAAAGAAAAGCAGCCCATTGTGATTACCTCTCAATCACTTACGGCAGACAACAAGAAACATATTGCAATATTTGAAGGGTCAGTCGTTGCGAAATCAGAAGAGATCACTATTTATTCCGACAAAATGACCGTCCACTCTGATACCGAAGGGAACAATATAACTAAACTGCATGCTGACGGAAATGTAAAAGTTCATAAAAATGATACAGCTCTATTTGCTGATGAGGCCATATACTTCAATGAAGAAGAAAAAATCATATTTACGGGAAATCCAAAGGCCGTGCAAAAAGGAAACGTAATCACGGGCTCAGAAATCATTTTTTACATTGAAGATGAAAGGGCCATCGTGCAGAAAAGCCGGGTAGTTCTTCAGAACAGAAAGGCACTGAAGTAATGCATGCTCTTGAGGTCTCAGGACTGAAAAAAAGCTATAATGGAACCCCGGTGGTTTCCGACATCTCATTACAGATCAGCTCCGGAGAAATCGTAGGACTCCTCGGACCAAACGGCGCGGGCAAGACCACAACGTTTTACATGATACTGGGCCTCATTGTTCCTGATGACGGCGCAATATCACTTGACGGAGAAAACCTCAACAGCTCGCCCATGTACAAAAGAGCGAGAAAAGGCATAGGCTATCTTCCCCAGGAAGCATCCATTTTCAGGAAGTTGAAGGTTGAGGACAATATCAAAGCTGTTCTGGAGA
>CALZJD010000261.1 GCA_945787795.1 Thermodesulfovibrionia bacterium
CTGGCAGGTATCAGGAACCTTCTGCGGAGGAATTGTCCAGGGTGTGTTTGCAAAGAAGTTTGGAGATTGCAGGAAATGTGAAGTATATAAATATGCCTTCAACAATAAAATAAATAATATCGGTGAGAGCTTTAATAACATGATGACCCTGCTTCAAAGCAAACACGCTGAACTGAAGGACCTGAATAATAAACTTAATGATATTGCAAATGTGGACCATTTGATGCAGATCGGCAACCGCAGGTTTTTTCAGGAGAGAGTTGAATCGATCCATCAAATGGCGCTCCGTTATCAGCATTATTACAGCATAATCGTTTGTGACATTGATAACTTTAAAATGTATAACGACACGTACGGTCATCAGAAAGGTGACTATGTTCTTATTGCGGTCGCAAATCTCTTTAAGAAAGTATTAAGAACAACTGATGAAGTATTCAGATGGGGAGGAGAAGAAATCCTGGTTATCCTTCCTGAACAGGAACTGTCAGATGCCCTGAAGGTCGCTGAAACCCTTAGGGCAGAAATTGAGAAACTGTCTATCAGGCATAAAAAGAACACCCCTCAGGTAATCACCATAAGCTGTGGTGTCGCATCATTCTTTCCCGGTAAAAATACTGAAATAGGGTGGGAGGAAGTTATTAAAGATGCTGATGATGCACTATACAGGGCCAAAGATGAAGAAAAAAACACGGTTTATTCGGCCTGATCTTAATAGTATCGTATACCTACCTGATTCTGGATAACAGTTCATGCCTCATGATATCAACCGGCGGTTTGACCCCGGTCCATAGCTCAAACGCAAGTACACCCTGCCACAACAGCATGCCTGAACCATCAACAGTTTTTGCCCCTTTTTCCAAAGCGTTAATAAGCAGGGGGGTTTTCCTGTAAATGAGATCACATACCACCATGTCTGAAGATATGAGGGCCGCATTAACTGGCAAAGGATCATCGGCATGCAGACCAAGAGGCGTTGCGTTAATCAGGACATCCGGCCTGCCTATTTCATCAGGACTGTCAAGTACAAAAACATTATTACGAATCCTGCCGAGATCAGAAACAAGGGCATCAGCTTTGTTTCTGTCTATATCAAACATTGACAGTTTTGACGCCTTTTCACTCAGATAATAACTGACAGCACGGGCAGCTCCGCCTGTCCCGATCATGACCACTTCCCTGTTTTCAACAGAAACAGTTTCTTCGGCAAGGGAACTCATAAATCCTCTGCCGTCCGTATTATAGCCGGTAAGTATACCCTCATGATTGGTTACGGTATTTACCGCTCCGATAAATGCTGCTTCTTCATTTACCTCATCCAGAAGAGGGATGACATTTTCTTTGTGAGGAACCGTTATGTTTACACCCGCCAGATTCAGTGCGCGGATTGATGTAACGGCAGCTGGAAGATCATCGGGAGATACTTTAAAAGGAATGTAACACATGTTCAGACCCAGTTTGCTAAAAGCAGCGTTGTGCATCAAAGGTGAAAGAGTGTGTTCAATGGGATATCCGAAAATCCCGGTTACTTTAGTCTTTCCGTCGACAACCATCTGTGATTCCCCTTATCAGTCCTTCAGGTGTAGGATCAATTACCTTCACTTCAATGCCAAGGCTCTCTGTCATGTCCTTCAGTGTAACATTATCCAGAAATACATCTGATCCGTTTCTCAGGGCCACACTTGGAACCAGCAGGCATTCAGCCTTTGTTTTGCCCAGAATGGTCTTTACAATATCTTTGCCTGTGAGGAGACCTGAAACAGTAACACCTGGACCAAAGAATGTATTTTCCACCTTAAAAAGATCCAGGGTAAGCCCTTCAATCAATTTAAGTTTTTTAGCAAAATCCTGAAGAAACGGCATGAATGATGCTCCGGTGAACAGGGCTACCGTTTTGGGTTTTACTTTCTTTGGAATCTTGACACGTTTTGCTTCCTGCAGAAACAAAGGGACCGGGCCAACACCGTTCTCCAACTGGGGTAAATCTCCATATTCCTTGAGAGGGGGCAGGGTAAGACCTGCTTTAAGGTAGAACTCGTCAGCAAGATAGACAAGGGGATCACCATGTCGCCTCTTTAATCTCCGTCTGAAGCTCTTGACTATATCTATGACTTTCAATGCATCGTCTTTGGTGACCTGTTTAACCGTCGACTTATTATATTTTGTAACTCCCACAGGGACTACAGCTATGGATGCTATATAGGGATAAAATTTCTGGAGGTCTTTAATGGTGTTGGCCAGTTCATCTCCGTCATTCAATCCAGGGCATACAACTATCTGTCCATGTATCCGTATTTTCTGTGAAGTAAAATCCAGGAGTTCCTTCAGAATGTCCGGCGCCTTGGGGTTGCCTATCATTTTTCGGCGAATATCATTGTTGGTTGAATGTATGGATACATACAAAGGACTGAGTTTCTGTTCAAGTATGCGTTTCTTTTCTTTTGAGTTGAGATTTGAAAGGGTAATATAATTGCCAAAGAGAAAGGACATGCGATAGTCATCATCTTTAAGGTACAGGGTCTTTCTCATACCTTTGGGAAGCTGGTCAACAAAACAGAAAACACATTTGTTTCGGCACGTCTTTGTTCTGAATGGTTTAAGCTCAAAACCAAAGGGATCACCATCCTTTTTCCTGACATTGAAAGTGCGGGACCTGGTACCGCGCCTGATTTTCAGGTTAATAACATCATCCCTGGAATAATACATGTAATCTATGATGTCATGAACAGGGTGACCATTCATGCTGAGAACAATATCACCCTTTTTAAGGCCAATCTCTTCTGCAAATGACCCCTCAGGAACCTGGTTAATTATTGCTTGCATAATATAATGTTGATATCAACCTTCAAGGATTTGCGACTTTTAATCCTCTGTACACATAATGCAGTCCTGACATTGCGGTTAATACAGCAACTGCAATGAATAAGAAATGTAAGAACGTTATATCAATGTTAAAATTCAATGATAACAGAATCAGACCGATCAGCAGGAACTGGCCTGCACTGGCTGTTTTAC